>NZ_JBEYUV010000012.1:78331-131528 GCF_040643685.1 Nocardioides sp. NPDC047086 | reverse complement strand
GTTGGAGCCGTCCAACGGTATTCCGCGTAAGTACCAGCGTCCGCCGGGTGCCTGGTGCCGCGAGAACGGTGTCACCCCGCCGCCGGGATCGTTCCGGCCTGACGCCGCCATGGCTCCCGGCGGCGTGAAAGCAGACCCCACAGAGGCTCCTTACTGATGTCATCACTGACCGCCGCCAGGGTCCTGAAGCCGATCGGGACCGCTGGCTCGCTCTTCGCGTTCGGTCTGGACGTGGGGCGAGCCGTCTTTCGGCGCCCCTTTCAGTTCCGAGAGTTCATCCAGCAGGCGTGGTTCATCGCGTCGGTGACGATCGTCCCGACCGCGCTGGTCGCGATCCCCTTCGGCGCGGTCATCGCGCTGCAGGTCGGTGGACTCGTCGTTCAGTTCGGTGCGCAGTCCTTCGTCGGATCGGCCGCGGTTCTCGCGGTCGTCCAGCAGGCTGCCCCGATCGCGACCGCGCTGCTGGTCGCGGGTGCCGGTGGGTCGGCGATCGCCGCCGACCTCGGTGCCCGGAAGATCCGTGAAGAGCTCGACGCGATGATGGTTCTGGGCATCGACCCGATCCAGCGTCTGGTGGTCCCGCGCGTACTCGCCGCGATGATGATCGCGGTCTTCCTCAACGGCCTGGTCTCGATCGTCGGGGTCATGGGTGGGTACGTCTTCAACGTCATCATCCAGGGCGGCACCCCGGGTGCCTACCTGGCCAGCTTCACCGCACTGGCCCAGATGGCCGATCTCTGGCAGGGCCTGGCGAAGGCGCTCGTATTCGGTCTGATCGCGGCGATCGTGGCTGCGTACAAGGGCATGAACGCGGGTGGCGGCCCGAAGGGCGTCGGTGACGCCGTGAACGAGTCGGTCGTCATCACCTTCCTGTTGCTGTTCATCGTCAACTTCGTGATGTCTGCGATCTTCCTGCAGATCATCCCGAGCAAGACCTGAGGAGGCGAGACGGATGGCGAACATCAAGGCGATCTACGAGAAGCCTGCCAAGAGCCTCGACCACCTCGGTGACGAGCTCGGCTTCTACCTGCGTGCGCTCGCGTGGTCCCCACGCACCCTGACGCGCTACAAGAAGGAGATCCTCCGGATCCTCGCCGAGGTCACCCTCGGCTCCGGCGCGCTGGCCGTCATCGGCGGCACCGTCGGCGTGATCCTGGCGATGACCTTCTTCACCGGGGCCCAGGTCGGGCTCTCCGGCTACACCGCCCTCGACCAGCTCGGCACCTCGGCGTTCTCGGGCTTCGTCTCGGCTTACTTCAACACCCGCGAGATCGCGCCGCTGGTCGCCGGCATCGCGCTGGCCGCGACAGTCGGCTGCGGCTTCACCGCCCAGCTCGGTGCGATGCGGATCTCGGAGGAGGTCGACGCGCTCGAGGTGATGGCGATCCCGTCGCTGCCGTTCCTGGTGACCACCCGGATCATCGGCGGCCTGATCGCGATCGTGCCGCTCTACGTGGTCGGCCTGCTCTCCTCCTACGTCGCCACCCGGTTCACCGTGACGCTCTTCTACGGGCAGAGCGCCGGGACGTACGACCACTACTTCAACACCTTCCTGCCGCCCGGCGACGTGCTGTGGTCCTTCGGCAAGGTGCTGATCTTCTCGGTCGTGGTGATCCTGATCCACTGCTACCACGGCTACAACGCCTCCGGCGGTCCCGCCGGGGTCGGCGTCGCGGTCGGCAAGGCGGTGCGTACGAGCATCGTCGCCGTGTCCGTGCTCGACCTGATGCTCTCGATGGCGATCTGGGGCAGCACCACGACGGTGAGGTTGGCGGGATGACGCAGACACTCACGCGTGACGAGATCCACCACAACCTGCCCGCGCCCCACAAGCGGAGCGCGGTGGCGCTCGCCTGGGGCAGGCAGAAGGGCAAGATCCTCGGGATCGTCTTCCTCGCGCTGGTCCTGGCTGCGCTCGTCCTGACCTGGGCGCAGTTCACCAACAGGTTCGCCCGGTACGAGGAGATCACCCTCAAGGCCGACCGCATCGGTCTGCAGCTCCCCGAGCGCGCCGACGTCAAGGTCCGTGGCCTGATCGTGGGCGAGGTCCTCGACATGAAGCCGACCGATGAGGGCGCCGAGCTGACCCTGGGGCTGTTCCCCGACGAGATCAGCAAGGTCCACCCGGACGTGACCGGCGCGATCCTCCCCAAGACCCTGTTCGGCCAGAAGTACGTCTCGCTGGTCCCGCCCGACACCGACTTCACCGAGCCGATCAAGGCCGGCGCCGTCATCGAGAAGACCAAGATGGCCACCGAGGTCCAGGCGGTGCTGCGTGACCTCTATCCGCTGCTGCGGACGATCCAGCCGGCCGACCTCAACAACACGCTCAACGCCCTCGCCACGGCGCTCGAGGGCCGCGGCGACAAGCTCGGGGAGTCGCTCGACACCCTCGACTCCTACCTGAAGCGGCTGAACCCCGAGATCCCGGCGCTGATCGAGGATCTCGAGCTCGCCACCGAGGTCTCCGGCACCTACCAGGCCGTGCTTCCCGAGATCGGTCAGATCCTGCGCAACACCATCGTCACCGCGACCACGCTCGAGGACCGCGAGGTGGAGCTCAACAAGATGCTGACCGACGTCACCGCGTTCTCCAACACGGCCGACGACTTCCTCGACGACAACGGCGACACGCTGATCCAGGTCGGCGAGGTCGGCCGGCCGGTCACCCAGACGCTGGCCCGCTACTCCCCGATGTTCCCCTGCCTCATCGGCGGCATGGACATCCTGACCGACGAGTTCACCGAAGTGTTCCGCAACTACACCGTCCACATCACCCTGGAGACGCTGCCGCACCAGTCGCGTCCCTACTCGACCAAGGACAAGCCGCGCTTCGGCGAGGACAGCGGCCCTTACTGCGGTGAGATGCCGAATGCGTCCTGGAGCCAGAAGAAGCCGTTCGCGCCGTTCCCGAACAAGGACGACGGTGTCGACGAGCCCACCGGAAAGGGCGTCATGCGCTCCGCCACCGGGACGACCGGATACTCGGCCCTGTCCTACGTCGGTACGTCGGCCGAGGCCGATGTCATCAACGAGCTGTTCGCCCCGGGTATGGGCATGAGCGCCGACGAGGTCCCCGACCTCGGCGCGCTGATGCTCGGTCCGGCCGCGCGTGGAGCGGAGGTGAGCTACGAATGAGCGCCGTGAAGCTCTTCGACGCCAAGACCTTCCAGGACTTCTGGAAGCTGGTGATCTTCGTGATCGTCACGACCCTGGCCACCGGCCTGCTCGCGATCACCATCGGCAACGTCACCTTCGGGCAGAGTGATGAGTACAAGGCGGTCTTCACCGATGTCACCGGTGTGAACAAGGGCGACGACGTACGCATCTCCGGGGTCAAGGTCGGCTCCGTCAAGGGCATCGAGATCTCCGACGACGCCCGCAGCGCGGTGGTCACCTTCACGGTCGACAGTGCGCAGCAGATCGCGACCACGACCGAGGCGACGATCAAGTACCGCAACCTGATCGGCCAGCGCTACCTCGCGCTGACCAACCAGCTGGTGGGCGACGCCTCGGCGATGCAGGAGGGCCAGACCATCCCGGTCGGGCAGACCCACCCGGCGCTCGACCTGACAGTGCTCTTCAACGGGTTCAAGCCGCTCTTCCAGGCGCTGTCGCCCAACGACGTCAACACCCTGTCCTACGAGATCGTCCAGGTCTTCCAGGGCGAGGGCGGCACGCTGGAGAGCCTGCTCTCCCACACGGCCTCGCTGACCTCGACGCTGGCCGAGAAGGACCAGGTCATCAACGCCCTGATCGACAACCTCACCGAGGTGCTCGAGCACGTGGGTGACCGCGAGAAGGAGCTCTCCAGCCTGATCGTGACCTTCCGCGACTTCGTCGGCGGTCTCAACAACGACCGCGAGGCGATCCTCGGCTCCCTGGACCAGATCTCGGCGCTCTCCGTGGAGACCGCCGACCTGGTGCACGAGGCGAAGGACCCGCTGCTCGAGGACCTGCGACAGGCCCGGAGGTTCTCCGACCAGGTGGCCAAGGACAAGCGCCAGCTCGACGACGCCCTCGAGCTCCAGCCGATCAAGCTGGACAAGATCGGTGCGACGGCCAGCTACGGCGGTTGGTTCAACTTCTACCTGTGCGGCCTTCGGGGCACGATCCGGGACCCTGAGGGCAAGGACCTCGAAATTCCGCTCTACCAGCCCGGTCAAGCGAGGTGCAACCTCGGATGATTCCCTTCCGCGAACGTAACCCAGTCAAGATCGGTGCCGTCTCGATCGCCGTCCTCCTCATGATGTTGGTGATGGCGTTCAAGGCCGACAGCCTGCCGCTGATCGGTGGTGGCACCACCTACTACGCCAACTTCTCCGAGGCCGGTGGCCTGAAGACCGGCGACGAGGTCCGGGTAGCCGGCGTCCGGGTCGGCAAGGTCAACACGATCGAGCTGGACGGCAACGAGGTGAAGGTCGGCTTCAAGATCCGCGAGAAGGTCAACTTCGGTGAGAACTCCGGAGCCGGCGTACGCGTGAAGACGCTGCTCGGCGACATGTTCCTGGAGCTGCAGCCGGCCGGCGAGGGCCAGATGAAGGCGGGAGCCACCATCCCGGTGGACCGCACGGAGTCTCCCTACGACGTGGTCGAGGCCTTCGAGGGCCTGGCCGACACCTCCGCCAACATCGACAAGGACCAGCTCGCCGCTGCGCTCACCACCCTCGCCGACCTGACCCGGTCGACGCCGGAGGAGTTCCAGGCCGCCCTCACCGGGGTCTCCGACCTCTCCCGCAACCTGGCCGCCAAGGACGAGCGCATCGACTCGCTGCTCACCCAGCTCGACCGGGTGACCAAGGTGCTCGACGAGCGCGACGGGGACCTGATCACGCTGATGAACGACGCCAACCAGCTCTTCGCGGCGCTGGTCGAGCGGCGCGAGGCTGTGCACAACCTGCTCATCTCCACCCAGCAGCTCGCCAAGGAGCTCTCCCAGCTGGTCGACGACAGCCGCGCCGACCTCAAGCCGGCGCTGGAGAGCCTCGACGTGATCCTCGACGTCTTCACGAAGAACGAGGAGAACCTCGAGAAGTCCCTGCGGCTGATGGCACCGTTCTACAAGGTCTTCAACAACACCCTGGGCAACGGACCCTGGTGGGACACCTACATCCAGAACATGCCTCCCGTTCCTGCGCTTACTGGGAGGACCCCGTGAACAAGTTCATCGTTCCCGTCATCATCGGTGCTCTCGTCCTCGGGGTCGGCGCCTGGGCGCTGGTCCGCGACACCGGTGAGAAGACGCTCGTGGCGCACTTCCCGCGTACGGTCTCGGTCTACGAGGGCAGCGACCTGCGCGTGCTCGGCGTCGCCGTCGGCAAGGTGACCGCGGTCGAGCCCAACGGCACTGACGTCAAGGTCACCCTGGAGTACAAGGGCGACGTCGACCTGCCCGCGGACGCCAAGGCCGTGATCATCTCGCCGTCGATCGTCGGCGACCGCTACGTCCAGGTCACCCCCGCCTACGACGGTGGCAAGAAGCTGGCCGACGGTGCGGTGCTGAGCACCGACAAGACCTCGGTCCCGGTCGAGCTCGACCAGATCTACTCCAGCGTCGACGACCTCGTGGTCGCGATCGGTCCCGACGGAGCCAACAAGAACGGCGCCCTCACCGACCTGCTGCAGCAGACCGCCAAGAACCTCGGCGGCCAGGGCGAGAAGATCAACTCGACGATCGGCGACCTCGGCAAGCTGACCAAGACGCTCGACAACCGCGACGAGCAGTTCTTCGACTCCGCCGAGCAGCTCGAGGGCTTCATCGGCACGCTCGCCGAGAACGACAAGACCGTACGCGACTTCGCCCAAGCGCTCGCCGAGGTCTCCTCGATGCTGGAGGGTGAGCGCGAAGAGCTCGCCGCGTCGATGAAGAACCTCTCCGTGGCGCTGAACAAGGTGACCCAGTTCGTCCGGGACAACAAGGCGATCCTGCGCGAGGACATCCAGAGCCTCAACCGGATCGGCAAGGTCCTCGTGCGGCAGCGCAAGGCCCTCGACGAGAGCCTCCGGACCGCTCCGCTGGCGCTGAACAACCTGGGCCTGGCGTACAACCCGGAGACCGGCACGCTCGACACCAACGCCAACATCACCATGGTTCTCGACGAGATCATCGAGAACCCGGCCTCGTTCCTGTGCAGCCTCGTGGACCAGGCGACCAACGGCAGCAGCGCCGAGATCTGCTCGCAGATCCGGCAGATGCCGGGCCTGAACCGCTCCGCGGCGATCGGCCTCGGCACGGGTTCGTCCTACGGAGTGCCCTATGACATGTCGCTCGGCGGCCTGGTGGAGGTGAAACGATGACCACGATGAAGCGCGCCCTCCAGGCGTTCGTCGGTGTGATCGCCGGCGCTCTGATGCTGACCGGCTGCGGCACCTTCTCCGTCTACGACCTGCCGCTCCCTGGCGGCGTGGATGCCGGTGACGACGCGATCTCGGTCACCGCACAGTTCCAGGACACCCTCGACCTGGTGCCCCAGTCGACCGTGAAGCTCGAGGACATCGACGTCGGCAAGATCGACAAGATCTGGCTCGACGACGGCGTCGCCACGGTCGAGATGCTGCTGAAGAAGGATGTCAGCCTGCCGAGCAACGCCCGGGCGTCGATCCAGCAGACCTCCCTGCTGGGCGAGAAGTTCGTCGCGCTGGAGCGGCCTGCCGAGCCTGAGTCGACCAAGCTCGCCGACGGCTCGACGATCCCGCTGTCGCAGACCGGCCGCAACCCGGAGATCGAAGAGGTCTTCAGCGCGCTGAGCCTGCTGCTCAACGGTGGTGGGGTCGCCCAGCTGAAGACGATCTCGACCGAGCTCAACAAGGCGCTGGCCGGCCGTGAGGACTCCGCCCGCTCCGTACTCCACCAGGTGGAGAAGTTGGCGCGCGACCTCGACAACAACAAGGAGAAGATCGTCGCGGCCATCGAGGCGCTCGATGCGCTGGCGAAGGCCACCAACGCGCAGATGGGCTCCATCGACGCCGCGCTCGACGAGCTGCCCTCGGCGATCTCCAGCATCGACAAGCAGCGCGGCGATCTGGTCAAGATGCTCAAGGCCCTGGAGCGGCTCGGAGACACCGGCGTACGCGTCATCCGGGCGTCCAAGGACAACACCCTCGGCATCGTCAAGGACCTCAAGCCGCTCCTGACGAACCTGGCCGACTCCGGCGACGACTTCGTCAGGGCGATGAACACGATCCTGACCTACCCGTTCGTCGACCAGGCGGTCGGCGGCTCGCCCCAGGCCGCGCGCAACCTGCACATGGGTGACTTCGTCAACCTCGACGTCACCGTCGACCTCAATCTCGACACCTTGCTCCAGAACGCGCCTCGAGTCGGCGACACCGTCTGCTGGGGTCTCGAGGAGATCAACCGGAAGCTCAAGACCTATCCCGACGAGAAGACGGCTCTCGACTGGCTCAACAACCTCACCAACGTCTGCAAGGACGGCGGGCTGGCCAGCGCCATCGACACCTGCCAGGAGGTGCTGACCGGACAGTCCTCCAAGGCGCCCGAGGCCTGCGTGACGGGTGTGCTGGGTTCGATCGGGAAGACCCTCGACGGCCTGCTCGGGCTCGGGGCGCCCTCCACCAGCGGCGGGAGCACCACCGACGACGGCTCCGGGTGCGTGCTGCTCCTGTTCTGTCGTGCCGGCGCGACTCCAGGAACACATGCGGTGACGTACGACGAGCTGAGCAAGGAGCTCGACCCGGGTCTGACCTCGCTGATGATCCCCGCGCTGAGCACCTCGGGCAACACTCACCAGGAGGGCGTCTCATGATCACCCGCCGTACGAAGATGCAGTTGATGATCTTCTTGCTGATCACCCTCGTCGGGGTCAGCTTCGTCGGTGCGCGCTACGCCCGTCTGGGGTCCCTGTTCATCAAGGACCACTACGTCGTGATGGCCCACTTCGCGCAGTCCGGTGGCATCTACGAGGACGCCGAGGTCGACTACCGCGGCGTCAAGATCGGCCAGGTCGGTGAGCTGATCCTCAACCGCAGCGGTGTCGACGTGACCCTGAAGATCGACAAGGACTGGAAGGACAAGATCCCGGCCGACAGCCTCGCCGTGGTCGGCAACCGCTCCGCCGTCGGTGAGCAGTACGTCGAGCTGCAGCCGCAGTCCAAGGGCGGGCCCTACCTCGAGGAGGGCTCCGAGATCGCCCGCGCCGCGACGACCACGCCGCTGCCGACCGAGAAGCTCCTCGAGGACGTCACGACGACGGTGAACTCGGTCGACCAGAAGGCGCTCACGACGACCATCGACGAGCTCGGCAAAGGATTCGCCGGCACCGGTCAGGACCTGCAGACCATCATCGACACCGGCACCGCCTTCGTGGAGACCGCCGACCAGAACTTCGCCCTCACCACCCAGCTGATCCGGGACAGCAACACGGTCCTCCAGGGCCAGCTGGACAGCAGCTCGGCGATCAAGTCGTTCGCGACCGACCTGGAGCTGTTCACCGGCACCCTGGCCGGCTCCAACAAGGACCTGATCAGGTTGATCGAGAGCGGCTCGGCCAGCTCGATCGAGCTGCGGCAGTTCCTGGAGCAGAACGGCGTGGAGATCGGTGAGCTCCTCAACGAGGTGCTGGTGACCGGCAAGGTCGTCCGGAAGAACCTGCCCGGCGTCCGGCACCTGCTCTCGATCTTCCCGGTCGTCGTCGAAGGCAGCTTCGCGGTCGTCGACGTCGGCCACCCCGGCCTGGCGCAGGCCCACTTCGGGTTGGCGCTGACCAGCCAGGCACCGTGCAAGCAGGGCTATGAGAGCACGAAGAAGCGCAGCCCGCTGGACCTGCAGAGCCGTCCGTTCAACACGGAGGTCTCCTGCACCGAGGACCCGAGCAAGTCGAACCCTCGTGGCTCCAGCCAGGTGCCGCGTGCGGCCGTCGGTGACGCCGGCTCGATCGCCAGCTTCGACCCGGACACCGGCGAGCTCACCTGGGGCGAGGCCGAGGACACCACGGTGTCGACCGCGGCTCCCTCCTCCTACGGCGAGGACGCCTGGAAGTGGCTCTACCTCCAGCCGATGGAGACCGAGTAGCCGCACCCTGACCACCATGCAGCCGACCGGGGTCGGGGCCCCGGAGTGCTGCCGCATCGACCGATCCGCCCGCGGCGTACGGTGTTGATGCTTGGAAATGGCTCCTGGAGCCGCTGACCACAGAGAGTGATCCGTCTTGAGCACCACGACCGACCCCGGCCCCGACACGGAGACCGGCTCAGAGACCGACCAGACGACCACGAAGCGGGGCGCGCTGCTCCGCTGGGGCGTCCTGGCCCTGCTGATCGCCGTCATCCTGGCTGCCGTCGGCTACGTCGGCTGGCAGCTGACCCGCGGCGCCGACGAGTCGGTGGTGAGCCAGCGAGAGCAGGTGATGGCCGCGGCCGACAAGTTCGTCGGGCGGGTCAACACCTACGGTCCCGATGACGTCGGCAGCGACAAGAAGACGATGCCGAAGTATCGCGAGCAGGTGGGCGAGCTGCTGACCCCGAAGTTCGAGAAGAGCTTCCTGGGCAACGTCGCCTTCGCCGAGGCCACCGTCGTCCAGCAGGGCGTCGGTCGCACCACGAGCGTGCACAGCACCGGCGTCGCGGGCCTCGACGAGGACAGCGCGACCGTGCTCGTGGTCGCCGAGCTCGCGATCAGCTACCCGAAGGCCGAAGGCTCCGAGGAGCGCGTCGAGGCGGCGCGTCAGCTCGCCCGGACGGAGGTGGAGCTCATCAAGCAGAACGGGAAGTGGCTGGTCGACGACTGGTACCCGGCCGAGGAAGCTCCTACTTCGGAAAGCAGCGAAGGGGTGACACCATGAGTTCCACGATGACTAGTCCGACCTGGTACGACCTGCTCGACGTCGAGCCCGACGCAGCCACCGACGACGTCCGCGCGGCGTGGAAGTCAGCGATCGCCGACCTGGACCCGACCGACCGCCGCTTCCGCACCCTCAACGAAGCCGCCGCGGTTCTGCTGGACGAGGAGAAGCGGGCTGCGTACGACGCGGAGCTGGCCGCTCTGGAGGAGGCTGCGGTCGAGGAGGCCGACGAGGCCGAGGAGTCCGACGTCGAGGTCGAGGCGGCAGCCGAGGCTTCTGACGACGAGGAGCCGGCCGACGAGGAGCCGGCCGACGAGGAGCCGGACGCCGAGGCGACGCCGTCCCCCGGCCGTACGCTGCCGGTGCTCCCGACCTGGGGGCTGGTCGCCGCCGGCGCCCTGGCCCTCGCCGCGGTCGTCGCGGCCGGCGTGGTCTTCTTCGGGCAGGAGAAGGTCGCCACCGTCGCCAACAACAACGTCACGACCAGCACCGTCGAGGGTGCGGTGGGCAAGCAGATCACCCGCAACCACAAGCTCCTCGTCGAGGAACAGGGCGCCGACGCGCTCGAGGCGGCCAAGAAGGCCGTCGTCCCGCTGCTCTCCTACGACTACAGCAAGATGGATGAGTCGAAGAGCAAGGCTCATGAGGTGATGACGAAGGACTACCGCGAGGACTACGACCGGCTCTTCGCGGTGCTCGTCGACAACGTGCCCGAGACGAAGACCGTGGTGAAGACGCTCGCCCCGGTCGACGCCGGCGTCATCCGGGTCTCCGAGGACACCGTCCAGATCCTCGTGCTGGTCGACCGTCAGGTCACCAACGCCCAGCGGAGCACGCCGATCGGCTACCAGGAGTACGCGATGCTCACGATGGCCAAGGTCGACGACGAGTGGCTGGTGGACAAGGTCGAGACCCAGCCCAGCCAGGACTAGGGCCCGGACGAGCCTGCCGCCCAGCCCTTTGCGCTACCTGTCAAGTGATTGGAATAACTTTTCCGTGGGTCGGACCGATTGGCGCGGATGCTTGACCCGGGGTGCCGATGGGGCGCATGATCATCCGCGATGCTCGACATTGGCACTGCACGAACAACGCTGACGGTCGGGCACCGCAGGTGTGAATGAAGGTACGCCGGACTTTAATGAGGCCCGGTGTTGTGAAGTGCGCTTTTGTGCCGTACTATGGCGCTTTGCGCATGCCTTCATATGCCCCTCAGCCTGCCCGGTGGCTGTTCGGTGGTCGGCAGCGCGAATCCACCTGCGAACCTTGTCGAAGGATTCCTCTTGGCCGCGCGCACCTCGTCGGGTGACTCCACCCCTCGCCGCATCTCTTTCGCTAAGATCTCAGAGCCTCTCGAGCTTCCCAAGCTCCTCGCCCTCCAGACCGACAGCTTCGACTGGCTGATCGGTAACGAGCGCTGGCAGGAGCAGGTCGCCGCCCGCGAAGCAGCGGGCGAGGACGTGTCTCACAAGTCCGGTCTACAGGAGATCTTCGAGGAGATCTCCCCGATCGAGGACTTCTCGGAGACGATGTCCCTCTCGTTCGAGAGTCCTGTCTTCTACGACCCCAAGTACACCGTCGAGGAGTGCAAGGAGAAGGACTTCACCTACTCCGCGCCTCTCTATGTCTCGGCGGAGTTCACCAACAACGACACCGGTGAGATCAAGGGCCAGACGGTCTTCATGGGCGACTTCCCGCTCATGACCGACCAGGGCACCTTCGTCATCAACGGCACCGAGCGTGTTGTCGTCTCGCAGCTCGTCCGGTCCCCGGGCGTCTACTTCGAGCGCACCGCCGACAAGACGTCCGACAAGGACATCTACACCGCCAAGCTGATCCCGAGCCGCGGCGCCTGGCTCGAGTTCGAGATCGACAAGCGCGACCTGGTCGGCGTCCGCCTCGACCGCAAGCGCAAGCAGAACGTCACGGTGCTGCTCAAGGCCCTCGGCTGGACCAACGAGCAGATCCGCGAGGAGTTCGGCGAGTACGAGTCGATGATGCTGACCCTCGAGAAGGACAGCACCACCGCTCAGGACGACGCGCTGCTGGACATCTACCGCAAGCTGCGCCCGGGCGAGCCCCCGACGCGTGAGGCCGCGCAGACGCTGCTGAACAACTACTACTTCAACCCGAAGCGCTACGACACCGCCAAGGTCGGTCGCTACAAGGTCAACAAGAAGCTCGGTCTGACCGAGGCCTTCGACCAGCAGACCCTGACCGTCGACGACATCGTCGCGACGATCAAGTACGTCGTGGCGCTCCACGACGGGCGTACGCAGCTCGACATGCCGCAGGGCACGATCGACATCGCCGCCGACGACATCGACCACTTCGGCAACCGCCGGATGCGGACGGTCGGCGAGCTGATCCAGAACCAGCTGCGTACGGGCCTGGCTCGTATGGAGCGCGTGGTGCGCGAGCGGATGACGACCCAGGACGTCGAGGCGATCACGCCGCAGTCCCTGATCAACATCCGTCCCGTGGTCGCTGCGCTGAAGGAGTTCTTCGGCACCTCGCAGCTGTCGCAGTTCATGGACCAGAACAACCCGCTCGCGGGCCTGACGCACAAGCGGCGTCTGTCGGCTCTCGGCCCGGGTGGTCTCTCCCGTGACCGCGCCGGCATGGAGGTCCGAGACGTCCACCCGTCGCACTACGGCCGGATGTGCCCGATCGAGACCCCTGAAGGTCCCAACATCGGCCTGATCGGTTCGCTGGCCTCCTTCGGCCGGATCAACCCGTTCGGCTTCGTCGAGACGCCCTACCGCAAGGTCGAGAACGGTGTCGTCACCGACCGGATCGACTACCTGACCGCCGACGACGAGGACCGTTACGTCATCGCGCAGGCGAACGCGGCCGTCGACGAGAACATGAAGTTCGCGACCGAGCGCGTGCTGGTCCGCCAGCGTGACGGTGAGGTCTCCGAGCTCCTGGCCGACGAGGTCGACTACATCGACGTCTCGCCGCGCCAGATGGTGTCGGTCGCGACCGCGCTGATCCCGTTCCTCGAGCACGACGACGCCAACCGTGCGCTCATGGGCGCCAACATGCAGCGTCAGGCGGTGCCGCTGGTCCGCAGCGACTCGCCGCTGGTCGGCACGGGCATCGAGTACCGCGCGGCGGTCGACGCCGGTGACGTGCTCGTCGCGAAGAAGGCCGGTGTGGTCAAGGAGGTCTCCTCCGACCTGATCGAGACCCTCAACGACGACGGCACCTACACCTCCTACAAGCTCGCCAAGTTCGAGCGCTCCAACCAGGGCAACTGCGTCAACCAGCAGCCGCTGGTCGACGAGGGCGCCCGGGTCGAGGTCGGCTCCCCGCTGGCCGACGGTCCGGCGACCCAGGGTGCCGAGATGGCGCTGGGTGCCAACCTCCTGGTCGCCTTCCAGTCGTGGCAGGGCCACAACTACGAGGACGCGATCATCCTCTCCCAGCGTCTGGTGCAGCAGGACTACCTCACCTCGATCCACATCGAGGAGCACGAGGTCGACGCCCGCGACACCAAGCTGGGTCCGGAGGAGATCACCCGGGACATCCCGAACGTCTCCGAGGAGATGCTGGCCGACCTCGACGAGCGCGGCATCATCCGCATCGGCGCCGAGGTCACCACCGGTGACATCCTGGTCGGCAAGGTCACCCCGAAGGGCGAGACCGAGCTGACCCCGGAGGAGCGCCTGCTCCGCGCGATCTTCGGTGAGAAGGCGCGCGAGGTCCGCGACACCTCGATGAAGGTTCCGCACGGCGAGGAGGGCACCGTCATCGGTGTCCGCGTCTTCGACCGTGAGGAGGGCGACGAGCTGCCCCCGGGCGTGAACCAGCTGGTTCGGGTCTACGTGGCGCAGAAGCGCAAGATCTCCGTGGGTGACAAGCTCGCCGGCCGTCACGGCAACAAGGGCGTCATCGCGAAGATCCTGCCGGTCGAGGACATGCCGTTCATGGAGGACGGCACCCCGGTCGACGTGCTGCTCAACCCGCTCGGTGTTCCGCGTCGTATGAACATCGGACAGGTCCTGGAGCTCCACCTCGGCTGGCTCGCCAAGCAGGGTTGGGACCTCAACCTCTCCGAGGACCCCGAGGACAGCGCCTGGAAGCAGCGCCTCATCAAGATCCACGCCGACAAGGCCGACCCGGGCACCAAGGTGGCCACCCCGGTCTTCGACGGTGCGCGTGAGGACGAGATCACCGGTCTGCTCAGCGCGACCCTCCCCAACCGGGACGGTCGGCGTGTGGTCGGCACCGACGGCAAGGCCCGCCTCTTCGACGGTCGCTCCGGCGAGCCGTTCCCGGAGCCGGTGGCCGTGGGCTACATGTACATCCTCAAGCTGCACCACCTGGTCGACGACAAGATCCACGCGCGTTCGACCGGTCCGTACTCGATGATCACCCAGCAGCCGCTCGGCGGTAAGGCCCAGTTCGGTGGCCAGCGCTTCGGTGAGATGGAGGTCTGGGCGATGGAGGCGTACGGCGCCGCCTACGCCCTGCAGGAGCTCCTGACCATCAAGTCGGACGACGTGCCCGGCCGTGTGAAGGTGTACGAGGCGATCGTCAAGGGCGAGAACATCCCCGACTCGGGTATCCCGGAGTCGTTCAAGGTTCTCGTCAAGGAGATGCAGTCGCTGTGCCTGAACGTCGAGGTGCTGAGCCAGGACGGTTCGGCGATCGAGCTCCGTGACGCGGAGGAAGACGTCTTCCGCGCCGCCGAGGAGCTCGGCATCGACCTCTCCCGTCGCGAGCCCTCTTCCGTAGAGGAAGTCTGACGAGCGGGAGGTACGCCTCCGGGCGTACCTCCCACCCTCAGTCCCCTTTAACTTTCCAAGAACTAACGAAGGAACTGGAAGCCACCGTGCTCGACGTCAACTTCTTCGATCAGCTCAAGATCGGCCTGGCCACCGCGGACGAGATCCGCGCGTGGAGCCACGGCGAGGTCAAGAAGCCTGAGACCATCAACTACCGCACGCTCAAGCCCGAGCGTGACGGCCTCTTCTGCGAGAAGATCTTCGGTCCCACCCGGGACTGGGAGTGCTACTGCGGCAAGTACAAGCGCGTGCGCTTCAAGGGCATCATCTGCGAGCGCTGTGGCGTCGAGGTCACCCGCTCGAAGGTACGCCGCGAGCGCATGGGCCACATCGAGCTCGCCGCTCCGGTGACCCACATCTGGTACTTCAAGGGCGTTCCGTCGCGGCTGGGCTACCTGCTCGACCTCGCTCCGAAGGACCTGGAGAAGGTCATCTACTTCGCTGCGTACATGATCACCTCGGTCGACGAGGACGCGCGTCACCGCGACCTGTCCTCGCTCGAGGCCAAGGTCGACCAGCAGCGCAAGATGCTGACCGGCCGGCTCGACGTGGCGATCAACGACCGCGCCAAGAAGCTCGAGACCGACCTGGCCGCGCTCGAGGCCGAGGGCGCCAAGTCCGACGCCAAGCGCAAGGTCAAGGACGGCGCCGAGCGCGAGATGAAGCAGCTGCGCGACCGCACCGAGCGTGAGGTCAACCGTCTCGACGAGGTCTGGGACACCTTCAAGAACCTGAAGGTCCAGGACCTCATGGGCGACGAGCTGCTCTACCGCGAGATGAAGACCTGGTTCGGCAAGTACTTCGAGGGCCACATGGGCGCCACGGCGATCCAGAAGCGCCTCGAGAACTTCGACATCGAGGCCGAGGTCGAGAACCTGCGCGAGACCATCGCCACCGGCAAGGGTCAGCGCAAGGTCCGCGCGCTCAAGCGCCTCAAGGTCGTCGACGCCTTCCGCAAGACCGGCAACCAGCCGACCGGCATGGTGCTCGACGCCGTCCCGGTCATCCCGCCGGACCTGCGCCCGATGGTGCAGCTCGACGGTGGCCGCTTCGCGACCTCCGACCTCAACGACCTCTACCGTCGCGTGATCAACCGCAACAACCGCCTCAAGCGTCTCCTCGACCTCGGTGCCCCCGAGATCATCGTGAACAACGAGAAGCGGATGCTGCAGGAGGCCGTCGACTCGCTCTTCGACAACGGTCGTCGTGGCCGCCCGGTCACCGGGCCGGGCAACCGTCCGCTGAAGTCGCTCTCCGACATGCTCAAGGGCAAGCAGGGCCGCTTCCGTCAGAACCTGCTCGGTAAGCGCGTCGACTACTCCGGCCGTTCGGTCATCGTGTCGGGTCCGCAGCTCAAGCTGCACCAGTGCGGTCTGCCGAAGCAGATGGCCCTGGAGCTGTTCAAGCCGTTCGTGATGAAGCGCCTGGTGGACCTGAGCCACGCTCAGAACATCAAGTCCGCCAAGCGGATGGTCGAGCGTGCTCGCCCGGTCGTGTGGGACGTCCTCGAAGAGGTCATCACCGAGCACCCGGTTCTGCTGAACCGTGCGCCCACCCTGCACCGCCTCGGCATCCAGGCCTTCGAGCCCCAGCTGATCGAGGGTAAGGCCATCCAGCTGCACCCGCTCGTCTGCACCGCGTTCAACGCGGACTTCGACGGCGACCAGATGGCTGTCCACCTGCCGCTGTCGGCGGAGGCCCAGGCCGAGGCTCGCATCCTGATGCTCTCGACCAACAACATCCTCAAGCCGTCCGACGGTCGTCCGGTCACCATGCCGACCCAGGACATGATCATCGGTCTCTACTTCATCACCTCCGACCGCGAGGGTGAGGTCGGCGAGGGTCGTGCCTTCTCGTCCCCGGCCGAGGCCATCATGGCCTTCGACCACCTCGAGATCACGCTGCAGTCGAAGATCAAGATTCGCCTCGACGACATCGTCCCGCCGATCGGCTACGACGTGCCGGAGGGCTGGACCGAGGGCGAGCCGCTCGTCCTCGAGACCACGCTGGGCCGGGTGATCTTCAACGACACCCTCCCCGCCGACTACCCCTTCGTGAACTACGAGGTCGGTAAGAAGCAGCTCGGCGCGATCATCAACGACCTGGCCGAGCGTTACACCAAGGTCGAGGTCGCGGCGTCGCTGGACGCGCTCAAGGACAACGGCTTCCACTGGGCCACCCGTTCGGGTGTCACGGTCTCGATCGACGACGTCACCACGCCGCCGAACAAGGCCGAGATCCTGGAGACGTTCGAGACCCAGGCTGCCAAGGTGCAGAAGCAGTTCGAGCGTGGTCTGGTCACCGACGAGGAGCGCCGTCAGGAGCTCGTCGAGATCTGGACCGAGGCCGCCAAGGTCGTCGGTGCTGCGATGGAGGCGGCGTTCGACCGCAAGAACCCGATCTTCATGCAGGTCACCTCGGGTGCCTCGGGTAACTTCAACCAGATCCGCCAGGTCGGCGCCATGCGAGGCCTGGTGGCCAACCCGAAGGGCGAGATCATCCCGCGGCCGATCAAGTCGAACTTCCGCGAGGGTCTCTCCGTCCTGGAGTACTTCATCTCCACCCACGGTGCTCGTAAGGGTCTGGCCGACACCGCGCTGCGTACCGCCGACTCGGGTTACCTGACCCGTCGTCTGGTGGACGTCTCGCAGGACGTCATCATCCGTGAGGACGACTGCGGCACCGAGCGCGGCCTGCCGAAGGTCATCGGTGTCGACCAGGGTGGCGTCGTCGTCAAGGACGACAACGCCGAGACCGCTGCGTACGCTCGCACGGCTGCCGTCGACATCGAGCACCCGTCGACCGGCGAGGTTCTCGCGGTCGCCGGTGAGGACCTGGGCGACGTCAAGATCGAGGAGCTGGTTCGCGCCGGCATCACCGAGGTCAAGGTCCGTTCGGTCCTCACCTGTGAGGCCCGCACGGGTACGTGTGCCAAGTGCTACGGCCGCTCGCTGGCCACCGGCAAGCTCGTCGACATCGGTGAGGCGGTCGGCATCATCGCCGCCCAGTCCATCGGTGAGCCCGGCACCCAGCTGACCATGCGTACGTTCCACACCGGTGGTGTGGCCTCGGCCGACGACATCACGCAGGGTCTGCCGCGTGTCGTCGAGCTCTTCGAGGCGCGTACGCCGAAGGGTGTCACGCCGATCTCCGAGGTCGCCGGTCGCGTCGAGATCGAGGAGACCGACAAGGCCCGCAAGGTCCTGGTCACCCCGGACGACGGCTCCGAGGTCAAGGAGTACGTCGTGTCGCGCCGCTCGCGTCTGCGGGTTGCCGACGGCGACCACATCGAGGTCGGCCAGGCGCTGACCATCGGTACGCCGGACCCCAAGGAGGTCCTCCGTATCCTCGGTGTCCGCAAGACGCAGCAGCACCTCGTCGACGAGGTCCAGCAGGTCTACCGGAGCCAGGGTGTGTCGATCCACGACAAGCACATCGAGATCATCGTGCGGCAGATGCTGCGCCGGATCACGGTGCTCGAGTCCGGTGACACCAACCTGCTGCCGTCCGACCTGGCCGACCGTATCGACTTCGAGTCGGAGAACCGGCGCGTGGTCTCCGAGGGCGGCAAGCCGGCCTCGGGTCGTCCGGAGCTGATGGGCATCACCAAGGCCTCGCTGGCCACCGAGTCCTGGCTGTCGGCGGCCTCCTTCCAGGAGACCACCCGCGTCCTCACCGACGCTGCCATCAACGGCCGCTCCGACTCGCTGCGCGGTCTGAAGGAGAACGTCATCATCGGTAAGCTCATCCCGGCCGGCACCGGCCTGGAGCGCTACCGCAACATCAAGGTCGAGCCGACCGATGAGGCTCGTGCCGCGGCGTACTCCGTGACCGGTTACGACAACTACGACTACGAGTTCGGCAACACCGGCGGCCAGGCCGTCGCGCTGGACGACTTCGACTTCGGCTCCTACCAGAGCTGAACCGCGTGGTCCTGAAGGCCCCGTCTCCTCCGGGAGGCGGGGCCTTCGCCTTTGTTTCAGGGGATCAGCAGCCAGCGGCCGTCAGAGCCGGGTGCGGCCGTCGCCTCCTGGTAGGCCTCGGCGGCTTTGCTCAGGGGGCGGGTCGCGGCGATCCGCGTCGGCACCGTGCCATCTGCCGCCAACGGGAGTAGGTCGGCGAGCACCCCGCCGTCGGGCTGGTTCAGCGCGGTCGAGACCTCGATACCGCGCTCAGGCGCTGGCGCGCGGCCTGGCTTGACGCTGACGTAGCGGCCCCCGTCGCGTACGCCGGCCAGGGCCGGTTCGTCGAGCGCCGCCAGATCGAGGACGGCGTCGTGCGCGTGCGGCTCGATCTCGGTGACGGCGTGGTCGGCGCCGGTGGCGAGGTGCTCGGTGCCGGGGCGTACCAGGGCGTCGACCGTCCAACCGTCGGCTTTCGCCAGCCCCAGCGCCCACAGACCGACGCCGCCGGCGGCACCGGTGACGAGGAGGCTGCCGCGCTCGATGCCGAGCAGGTCGAGCGCCTGGCGGGCGGTGAGCGCGTTGAGCGGAGCCGCGGCGGCCGCCTCGAGGGTGAGCCCGTCGGGTACGGCCGCTGCGGCGGAAGCGGGGACCACCACCTCGGTCGCGTGGGCGCGGGCGCCTGCGGCGGGATTGCCGTGGAGACCGGCAACCCGGTCGCCGACGGCGAACCCGGAGACGGCCTCGCCGACCTCGGTGACCACGCCGCTGAAGTCGAAGCCGAGGCCGATCACGTCGGGGAGCCCGATGGCCGCGTGGTCGCCGGCGACGAAGGCGTCGAAGAGGGTGAACCCGGCGGCGGCCACCTCGACACGGACGTCTTCGGGGCCGAGCGGCTGAGCCGGGAGCTCCTCGAGGCGCGGGGTCGGGTCGCCGGCGCGGGAGATGAGTGCGTACATGGTGTTCGTCCTTTGCGGTCGTTGGTTGGTTGCGTGTACTACTTTCGGTGCCCTACTCTCCTTTGGGAAGAAGGCACTTTGAAGTGGCGTACGCACCTGGAGGTTTGCCATGGGGACGACGACGGCCGAGCGGCCCAGCGGATTCGAGCGCGGCGGATTCGAGCGCGGCGGATTCGACGCGTTCTCGGCGCTGTGTCCGAGCCGGCGGCTGCTGGACACGATCGGTGACAAGTGGGTGAGCCTGGCGATCGTGGCCCTGGGACTCCGTGGGCCGCTGAGGTATTCGGAGCTGGCCTCGCAGATCGAGGGGGTGAGCCAGAAGATGCTGACGCAGTCGCTGCGGAAGATGGAGCGCGACGGCCTGCTGATCCGCACGGTGACCCCGTCGGTGCCGGTGCGGACCGACTACGAGCTCACCCCGCTCGGACAGACGCTGCTGCCGGTCATCGGCCACCTCAAGGCCTGGGCCGAGGAGCACATGCCCGAGGTGGACGAGGCGCGGAAGGCGTACGACAGCAGGGTCTGAGATTTCTCGGAGTTCGACGCAACGAAGCGGGCCGGCCGCGCGTCTCAGGGTTGGGACGATGAAACTGGCTGGATGTATCTGGCTGGCATCTGCTACTCGAGGAGCGAAGATGCGGCACCTACGACTGATGGTGGTCGGAATCGGGATCCTCGGCGTGCTCGCGGTGGGAGGTTGTGGGTCGACGACGGACGGGGCGGTCGACTCGTCACCATCTGCCTCCGGGACCGCGGATCCCGCCCAAGCGAGCAGCACACCATCGTCCCCGACTCAGTCCTCACCGGCGGCCACGGGGGGTTCGCCGGTGAGGACTGAGTCCTCTTCTCCTTCGGGTCCTGCGTCGGCGGATCCGAAGACGCCGAAGTGCGCCGACGCCGACCTGAAGGCGGGCTACCGCGCGACCGACGCGGGCGCGGGATCACGGTTCGGCGAGATCACGCTGACCAACGTCTCCGACCGTGCGTGTGCCCTCGGTGGCTTCGGCGGGCTGTCGTACGTCGGGGGTGGCGACGGCACCCAGATCGGCGCCCCGGCGGCCCGCGAGGGCAAGTGGCGCACGGTGATCATGAAGCCGGGCCAGGTGGCGGTGAGCGAGGTCTCCGAGTCGACGGCGGAGAACTATCCGGACTCGGCCTGCAAGCCGACCAAGGTGGACGGGTTCCGGGTCTTCGTTCCGGACTCCTACGACTCCCAGTTCGTACGTCACGAGACCACGGGGTGTGCGGACAAGGACGTGTCGCTCCTGTCCCACCACGCGTTCCACTAGTACGCCGACAACTGCCAGGCATATAGGCCGGTCACCGGCGATAAAGTCGTTTACCCTCTGGGGCATGGCAGCTGATCTGGACAGACACGTCCGCGGGATCGTCGACGGCGTCGCCTACCTGGTGCTGGCGACCACGGATCCCGACGGGCGGCCGCGCACCTCGCCGGTCTACTTCTCCCACGACGGGTACCGGGATCTCTACTGGGTCTCGGCGCCCGACGCGCAGCACTCGCGCAACATCGTCCGGGACCCCCGCGTCGCCGGGGTCATCTTCGACTCCTCGGTGCCGCCGGGGTCGGGTGCGAGCGCTGCGTACGTCACCGGGATGGCGCGTCAGGTGCCCGACTTCGAGCTCGAGAAGCGCTGCGAGGTGGCGTTCCACCGGCTGATCGGGACGGCCCGGGCGTTCAAGCCCGCCGAGCTGCGTGGCGAGGCGTCGCTGCGGCTCTATGTGATGGAGGTCGAGCTCTGGGAAGCGCACCTGCCCGGTGTCGACCCGGACGACGAGGCGGCGCCGGAGACTCGCGTCGAGGCGGCACCGGAGCTCTGAGGCCTGCCTCAGGTCACCGGGCGGAAGAGGAGATGGATCTCCTCGCGCAGCTCGAGCCGCTCGATGCCGATGTCGTAGACCGGCTCCAGGATCTCTGGACGCAGGACCTCGTCGACCGTGCCGCGCGCCGCGACGTGGCGCCGGTCGAGCAGCACCAGGTCGTCGCAGTAGCGGGCCGCCAGGTTGAGGTCGTGGAGCACGATGATCGCGGTCGTCCCGAGCTTCCGCACCAGGGAAAGGATCTCGTGCTGGTAGCGGATGTCGAGGTGGTTGGTCGGCTCGTCGAGGAGCAGGTGGGTCGCCTCCTGCGCCAGCGCCCGGGCGATGAGCACCCGCTGCCGCTCGCCGCCGGAAAGAGCGGCGAAGGAGCGGGGACCGAGGTGGGTGCCACCCACGCGCTCGAGGCAGTCCGCGGCGACCTCCAGGTCGTGCTCGCCGGCCCTGGCGAAGGCGGACAGGTGCGGCGTACGTCCCAGCAACACCATCTCGCCGGCGGTCAGAGACGTGTCCGTGCCGGACTCCTGGACGACGACGGCCAGGCGCCGGGCCACCTGCTTGGCCGGCAGTCCGGCGAGTTCGTCGCCGTCGATCTCGACGGTGCCACTGCCGCGCAGGGCGCCGTACAGCAGCCGGAGCAGGGTCGTCTTGCCGCTGCCGTTCGGGCCGATCAGACCCAGCACCCGGCCCTCGTGGGAGGCGACGTCGACGTCCTCGAGGATGGTCGTCGTGCCGTACGTCCAGGACAGGCCAGCGGCCTCGATCACTGCGCGAACCTGTCGATGATCCGCTCCAGGCCGTCGACGGAGAGCGCCGAGGGCGGCTCGGTGAAGTTGAACAGCTGGGCCATGACGTCGCCGTTCCTGACCGCGGTGAGATCCTCGGCGCCGGCGAGCTGGGTGATCGACTCCTCGACCTTCTTCGGGTCGCCGGCGTTGTGGAGCAGGATGATCACGTCGGGGTCGCGCTCGAGGAGATCCTCGGTCGAGACCTCGAAGACGCGCTCGTCGACGTCGGCGAAGACGTCCTCGAACCCGGCCGCCTCCAGCTGCGGATGGGCCATCGACCTGGTGCCGTAGGCGTAGGTCACACCGCCGCCGATGGTCGGGTAGAGCACCGCCGCCGTACGTCCTTCGCCGACCTTCTTCGTCTCCAGCTCTGTCACGCGTTTGCGCAGGTCAGCGACAGCCTGGGCGGCTTCGTCCTCGCGGTCGAAGACCTGGCCGTAGGTCTCCAGCTGGCTGTAGACGTCGTCGAAGCCGGGGTCGTCGACACCCTCGGGGCACATCGCCGGCTCCTCTAGGAGATCGATGTCGACGGCGTCGAGGGTGTACCGGGAGAGGTTGTCGACCTCGCCGAGGACCAGGTCGGGCTCCTCGGCGATCACGATCTCCTTGGAGATCTGCAGGTGGCCGCTGGTGTCCATCTCGTCGGTGAGCAGCGGGATGTCGTCGAGCTCGGCCTGCGTCTCGGCGTTGTAGTAGTCGGCGGGGTACTCGCCGGCCCTGGCCACGACCTGGTCCATCACGCCGAGGGCGTGCAGGTAGGGCACTGCGGAGCTCTTCAGCATCACCACGCGCTCCGGCGGGGCGTCGAACGTGACCTCTGCCCCGCAGTTCTCGACGGTGACCGGGAAGCCTTCCGCGGTCGCGCCGGTGCCGGCGGCGTCGGTGCCGCAGCCGGTGGTCGTGGCGAGTACGAGGGCGGCGGTGGCGATCGTGGGGCGGATCATTCGTGGCTCCTGAGGGGTCAGACGTCGCGCGCGGAGAAGCGCCGGATGAGGACGATGAGGAACGGGGCGCCGAGGAGCGCGGTGACGATCCCGATCGGGATCTCCTGGGGCTGGAGGAGCACCCGGGCGAGCACGTCGGCCCAGACCAGCAGGATCGCGCCCATGAGGGCGGCGGCCGGGACCGCCACGGAGTGGGCGGAGCCGACGGCCCGCCGGGCCAGGTGTGGCACGACCAGGCCGACGAAGCCGATGCTGCCGGCGGCCGAGACGACCACGCCCACGGTCAGCGCCACGACGATCAGCAGCAGGGTGCGGAAGCGGTCGGGGGAGATGCCGAGGGTGTGGGCGGTCTCGTCGCCGATCGCGAGCGCGTCGAGACCGCGACCGGAGAGGGTCAGCAGGGTGACGGTGGCGAGTACGGCGACGGCGACGACGGCCAGCAGGCCGTCCCACTGGGCCAGGCCGAGCGAGCCGAGCAGCCAGAACATCACCGACCGGGCGCCCTCGGCCGAACCCGAGGCGAAGATCAGGAAGCTGGTCAGGCCGTAGAGCAGGTAGCCGACCGCGACGCCGGAGAGCAGCAGCCGCAGCGAGGTGACCCGACCGCCGCTGCGGGCGAGGGCGAAGACCAGGAACGACGCCGCCAGGGCGCCGAGGAAGGCGGAGCCGGGCAGGGCGTACGCCCCCAGGCCCGTGCCTGCGCCGAAGAGGATCGCTGCCGCCGCGCCGCTGGAGGCGCCGGAGTTGATCCCGAGCAGGTAGGGGTCGGCGAGCATGTTGCGGACCATCGCTTGCAGCGCCATGCCGGTGACGGCCAGGCCCGCGCCGACCAGGGCGCCGAGAAGGACGCGGGGGAGGCGTACCTTCCACACGATCGCCTCCTCGGTGGCCTTCCAGCCGGCCTCGGGCAGGCCGAGGAGGTGGTGGCCGAGGATCTGGGCGACCGTCCCCGGGGTGACGTACGCAGCGCCCAGCCCGACCGCGACGACGACCGTCGCCACGGCGGCCGCGAGGAGGCCCAGGAGCCAGCCGACGGCGCGCCGGCGGCGGCGCCGTACGCCGAGAGGGTCGTGCACGTGGGGGCCTTCCGAGGCTGCAGCGAGACTAATGCGAAGAACTTGCAATAACCTAGCAGAGGCCGGTTTCGGTCGGAGGTGAGGGTTCTTTCGCGGGCCGCTGGCCGGTTCTGGGAAGATATGCGCATGACCTCGTCCCTTCCGCAGTCAGCTGACGTGCTCGTCGTGGGGGCAGGGCCCGCGGGCTCGGCCGCGGCGGCCTGGCTGGCGCGTGCCGGGGTCGATGTCCTGCTGACCGACGCGGCCGTCTTCCCGCGTGACAAGACCTGTGGCGACGGGCTGACCCCGCGCGCGACCCACGAGCTGGTCCGGCTCGGGCTGGAGGACTGGCTGCGCGCGCACCCGGTTTCGAAGGGCCTGCGGGCGCACGGCTTCGGGCAGACGCTGCACCTGCCGTGGCCGGGAGGAACCCTGCCGTCGTGGGGGTCCGCGGTGCCGCGCACCGAGCTCGACGACCATCTGCGCACCGTGGCGATCAAGTCCGGCGCGACGGCCGTCGATGGCGTGCGTGCGGTCGATGTGCGATGGGACGGCGATCGGATCGCCGCGGTCGTCTTCGCGGGCGGCCAGGAGGTCGCCTGCCGGTCGGTCGTGGTGGCCGACGGCGTGCGCTCGCCGCTGGGCAAGGTGCTGGGGCGGGAGTGGCACCGCGACACCGTCTACGGCGTCGCCGGACGGGCCTACATCGCCTCCGACCAGGCCGACGACGAGTGGATCTCCTCCCACCTCGAGCTGCGCGACGAGTCCGGCGAGGCGCTGCCGGGGTATGGCTGGATCTTCCCGCTGGGATCGGGCGAGGTGAACATCGGCGCCGGTGCGCTGGCGACCTCGAAGCGGCCTGCCGACATCGCGATCAAGCCGCTAATGAGGCACTACACCGAGCAGTGCCGTGAGGAGTTCGGCCTCAAGGGTGAGCTGCGGGCGGAGAAGTCCGCCCTGCTGCCGATGGGTGGTGCGGTCTCCGGGGTCGCGGGCGCAAACTGGGCACTGATCGGCGATGCCGCCGGGTGCGTGAACCCGCTCAACGGCGAGGGGATCGACTACGGCTTGGAGACCGGGCGGATGGTCGCCGACGCGCTGGTCGCGGGCGAGGATCTGGCCACGGCATGGCCGGCTACCCTGCGCGAGCACTACGGCGAGGCGTTCTCCGTCGCCCGCCGCCTGGCCGGGATCGCGACCCGCCCCCGTCTGGTATCCACCCTTGGACCTGCGGGAATGCGTTCCGACTGGCTGATGACGCTGGCGCTGCGGTGGATGGGCAACCTGGTCACCGAGGAGGACCGCGACCGGGCCGCCAAGGTGTGGCGCTGGGCCGGTCGCCGCTCGTTGGCTCTCGACTCCCGACCCCCGTTCAGCTGATGGCGACGCGGAATCGGGGCCGCGGCGGGCGGCGACGCAAGCTTCCGAAGGTGCAGCGGGTGGGGGCGTACGCCGTCATCATCCGGGCCGGTGCGGCCGCCGAGCCGGAGATCCTACTCAGCCGGCTCTCGGAGAAGGTCACGCCGGAGGAGCGGTGGACGCTGCCCGGTGGCGGGATCGACCACGGCGAGGACCCGCGCGACGCGGTCGTGCGTGAGGTCTACGAGGAGGCCGGGGTGCCGGTCGAGGTCGGCGTCGAGGCACGGGTCTACTCCGTCCACCAGGCCAAGGCCTGGCGGCTGGGCCGGCGGGTCAACTCCCACGCGATCCGGATCGTCTACGACGGCTGGGTGCCCCACGACGCTCCCGAACCGCAGACGATGGAGGTCGACGGGTCCACCGCGGAGGCGGCCTGGCTGCCTCTGGCCGCGGTGACGAGCGGCGAGATCCCGACGTCTCCGCTGGTCACCGACGCCCTCGAGGTGCACAAGCCGGCGCGGATGCAGCGCTTGGCTGCGTACGCCTTCATCACCCGCCCCTCCGACGACGCGATCCTGCTCACCCGGATCTCGCCGCTCGGCTACCACTCGGGCTCGTGGACGTTGCCCGGTGGCGGGGTCGACTTCGGTGAGCAGCCGCGCGAGGCGCTGGTCCGTGAGGTCGCCGAGGAGTGCGGCCTCACCTGCGAGGTCGGCGCCGTGCTCGACGTGCACGACGTGAACATCACCGGCACGGCCCCCAGCGGTCGTCACGAGGAGTTCCACGGCGTCCATCTCATCTTTGCGGCGACCGTCCCCGACGACGCGGAGCCACGAGTGGTCGAGCAGGACGGCACCACCGACGCCGTACGTTGGGTGACCCGCGACGAGCTGGCGACCCTGCCGCTCCTCGACGTGGTCACCGCGGCCCTCGACGCCGAGAAGAGGGCCGCCTCCTAGTCGGGCGCGCTGCGGCGAACGGCGCCGGGAACGCATGCGGGCGAGCGGCGGTCGCTTCGCGAGCCGCCCGGATCGGGGCGGGGGTGTATCTCTGGCGGGTCAGGTGCGTCCCGGTTGAAGGAATGTTCGTTCGCGTGTCGGGGGTGAAGGAATGTTCGTTCGCGTGTCGGGGGTGAAGGAATGTTCGTTCGCGTGTCGGGGGTGAAGGAATGTTCGTTCACATGTCGGGGGTGAAAGAAGATTCGTTCACGCTCCCAGGGTGAAAGAAGATTTGTTCGCCCAGGGTCGGGGCCCGGCGTGGTCGCCCTCATCACTTCGTGACCTGCCAGCGACAACCAGCCCGCCCCTTGACTTCGGGGCATTGCTCCTAGCCCAGGTCGGCTTGGGCGCCGACGTCGTGCGCCTCGGCCGCGGTCAGGATCACCGCCGCCGCGGCGGCGTCCTGGACACCGACGCCCACGGAAAGGTAGGTGACGACGTCGGAGGTGGCGGTCGAGGGTGGCCACACCGGTCAGGAGGGCGCCGAGGTCGGCGATCTGGTCGGGGTCGACCGAGCCTGAGCCGATGGCTTCGACGACGGGGCCGGAGTCGGTGAGCGCGGAAGCGCGGTAGTCGACCACGACCGTGGAGCGGGCCAGCAGCGACGGCGGCAGCTCGACACGGTCGGGGGCGAAGGAGCCGACGCTGGCGACCGTGGTGCCGTCGGTGACCCAGGCATCCTCGATCACCGGGGTGAGGGACGAGGTGCAGAGGACGATGATGTCGGCGTGGCGTACGGCCTGTTCCAGGTCGGCCTTCGCGGTGGCACCGTGCTCGGCGGCGAGGTCGGTGGCGGCGGCCGGGTTCCGGCCGAAGACCTGGAGCTCGGCGTCGGGGTGGGTCACGGCGAAGGCGTCGAGGTGGGCGCGGGCCTGGGCGCCGGTCCCGACGACGAGCACGGTCCGGGCGTCGGGGGCGAGATGCTGCATGGCGAGCGTGGTCGCTGCCGAGGTGCGCAGACCGGTGACGCTGTCGCCGTTGATGATCGCGCGCGGTGCGCCGGTATCGGCGTCGAGGACCGTGATGACCGAGTGCACGGCGCCGAGACCACGAGCGGCATTCGAAGGGTTCACGCTTCCGAACTTGCTCACCGCGGGAGCGTCGGGGGCGATCCGCGAGGAGTAGCAGAAGGAGACCGATGAGTCAGGCCCCGGAACGAGCAGCCGGGGAGGCTGGACGGCCTCCCCGGCGCCGAGGCGGGTGAACGCCTCGCGTTGGGACTCCAGCGCGAGCTGGGGCGTGAAGATGCTGCGTACGTCGGTGGCGGAGAGAATCCTGACGGTCACTCCGCCACCGTAGACGTTCAGACGGTGGTCGTCTCCGGGGTCTCCTCGAGCGCCACGTCCTTGGTCTCCTTGCCGATCAGCAGCGAGATCAAGGTGATCACGGCCATCACGGAGAGGTAGACGCCGACCAGGACCGGCGAGCCGTCGCCCTGCTTCCACAGCGCGACCGCGATGAACGGCGCCACCGCGGCGCCGAGGATCGAGGAGACGTTGTAGGAGATGCCGGAGCCGGTGTAGCGCACGCTGGTCGGGAACAGCTCCGGCAGCAGCGCACCCATCGGGCCGAAGGTGAGGCCCATCAGGGAGAAGCCGAGAACCAGCCAGAGGATCACACCGACGGTGCCGGCGTTGACCAGCGGCACCCAGGCCAGGCCGAAGACGATGATCCCGAGGGTGACCGCGATCAGCAGCCGCCGGCGGCCGAAGCGCTCAGCCAGCGGCCCGGAGACCATGGTGAAGATGCCGAAGAAGATCACGCCGAAGATCAGCATCAGCACGAAGTTCGTGTAGCCGTAGCCCAGTCCGGGCACGGGGAGGTCCTTGGCGGCGGTGCCGAACGACAGCGAGAACGCGGTCATCAGGTAGAAGAGGACGTAGGTCGCCAGCATGAAGAAGGTGCCGAGGATCAGCTGCTTGCCCTGGTTGCGCACGACCGAGGCCAGCGGGACCTTGCGGACCAGGCCGGCGTCCTGGCTCTTGGTGAACACGTCGCTCTCGACCAGGCGCAGCCGGACCCACAGACCGACGATGACCATGATCGCGGAGAAGAGGAACGGCACCCGCCAGCCCCAGGCCAGGAAGGCGTCGGAGGGCTTGGTCGGGTCGGCGCCCTCGGCGGAGAGCAGCGCCGCGATGGCCAGGAACAGGCCGTTGGAGAGGATGAAGCCCAGCGGCGCGCCGAGCTGCGGGAACGTACCGAAGATCGCGCGCTTGCCCTCGGGGGCGTTCTCGGTCGCGACCAGCGCGGCACCGCTCCACTCGCCGCCGAGCGCGAAGCCCTGGGCCAGGCGCATCAGCACGAGCAGCGCGGTGGCGACCCAGCCAACGGTCTCGTACGTCGGGAGCGCACCGATCAGGAAGGTCGCGATGCCCATGGTGAGCAGCGAGATGACCAGGGTCGTCTTGCGGCCGAGCCGGTCGCCGAGGTGGCCGAAGAAGATCGCGCCGATCGGGCGGGCGACCATCGCGGCGCCGAAGACCGCGAAGCTCGCCAGGAGCGCTGTGGTCGGGTCGCCGGCCGGGAAGAAGAGGGCGGGGAAGACGAGGACGGCTGCGGTCGCGTACGCGTAGAAGTCGTAGAACTCGATCGTCGTCCCGATGAGACTGGCGACGAGCACGCGCGAGCGCGGGTTGGCCGGTGCGGGGGTGGCGGACATGGGTCTCTCTCCGAGGTCTGGAAGGGCCCGCCTCTGGCGGGTCGTCCCATTATATGAGAGTCGCATATCGCTCACTGAGACGGGTTCGCGTTGTGGCCGTCGACGGTGGGCGCTGGCCGGTGACGCCGCCGGGGTCTGTGACAATGAGCGGGTGAATGCGACTGCCTCGGATCTGGTGAATGAGCTGCGCAACCAGGGGATCAGCCGGGTCGACGACTCGCCGCTGGCCCGGGCGCTCTACTCCAGCGACGCCAGCCTCTACCGGGTGGTGCCGTCGGTGGTCGTTCGGGTGCGGTCGCGCGACGAGCTGCTCGCCGTGCACGCGGTGTCCCGTACGACCGGGGTGCCGGTGACGATGCGAGGTGCGGGCACCTCGATCGCCGGCAACGCCGTCGGGTCCGGGATCGTCGTGGACACCCGCGACCTGCGGACCATCTACGAGATCGACCCCGAGGCCCGGACCGCGCGGATCGACCCGGGCGTCGTGCACGCCGACCTGCAGCGCGCGGCCGCTCCCCATGGTCTGCGGTTCGGACCGGACCCGTCCACCCACACCCGCTGCACCATCGGCGGGATGATCGGCAACAACGCCTGCGGCAACCGTGCACTGGGCTACGGCCGCACCGTCGACAACATCGAGGCGCTGAGCGTGCTCTTCGGCAACGGCGAGCAGGCGACCTACACGGACGGCGTCTCGACCGGGGAGACGGCCGAGCGGCTCCAGGCGCTCGTCGGCGCCAACCTCGGCCACGTCCGGACCGAGTTCGGCCGGTTCGGGCGTCAGGTCTCGGGCTATTCGCTCGAGCACCTGCTGCCCGAGAAGGGCGGCCGGGTCGACCGGTTCCTGGCCGGCACCGAGGGCACCCTGGCGACCATCCTGGAGACGACCGTCCGGCTCGTCGAGGACTCGCCCGGGAGGCTGCTGCTGGTGCTCGGCTACCCGACGATGGCGGACGCCGCCGACGCGGTGCCCTCGCTCCTGCAGGTGGCGCCGGGCCGGCTGATCGCGTGCGAGGGAATGGACGCCCGGATCGCCGATCTCGTGCGCGCCAAGGGCCGGGCTGTGCCTGACCTGCCCAAGGGCGCCGGCTGGCTGATGGTCGAGGTCGCCGGCCAGGATGCGCCTGACCTGGTGAAACGTCTTGCCGCCGAGTCGGGGGCGCTCGAGTCGCGGGTGGTCATCGACCCCCTCGAGGCGGCCGCGCTGTGGCGGATCCGCGAGGACGGTGCCGGGCTGGCCGGGGTCTCGTTGCCCACGCCTGCCCACTCCGGCTGGGAGGACGCCGCGGTCCCGCCGGAGCATCTCGGCGCGTGGCTGCGCGACTTCGAGGGGATCCTGGAGTCGTTCGGCCTGCACGGCTATCCCTACGGCCACTTCGGCGACGGCTGCATCCACTGCCGCATCGACTTCCCGTTCGCCCCGGACTCGCCGGAGTCGGCGCAGGTCTTCCGAGAGTTCATGACCGCGTGCGCCACGCAGCTGGTCACCTACGGCGGCTCGCTGTCGGGCGAGCACGGAGACGGGCGGGTGCGCTCGGAGCTGCTGCCGATCATGTACGACTCGACCTCCATCGACCTGTTCGAGCAGGTCAAGGGCATCTGTGACCCGTCCGAGCTGCTGAACCCGGGCAACATCGTGCGGCCCGCCTCGATCACCGACGACCTGCGTCCGGTGCGGCCCCGTGCCCTTCCCCGGACCGGCCTGCGGCTGATCCACGACTCCGGTGACCTGGGTGCCGCCGTGCACCGCTGCACCGGCGTCGGCAAGTGCGTGGCGCCGAAGACCGCGGGAGTCATGTGCCCCTCCTACCTCGCCACTCGCGAGGAGAAGGACGCCACTCGTGGGCGCGCGCGGGTGCTGCAGGAGGCGCTGGACGGCTCGCTCGTCGGTGGGCTCGGTGACCCTGCGGTGGGCGAGGCGCTCGACCTGTGCCTGGCCTGCAAGGGGTGTGCCTCCGACTGCCCCACGGGCATCGACATGGCGACCTACAAGTCCGAGGCGCTCTACCAGAAGCACGACGTCCTCGGGGAGCGCCGGCCGCGTTCGCACGCACTCCTCGGCCAACTGCCGAAGTGGGCACGGCTCGCGGCGCCGTTCACCCAGGTGGCCAACGCGTCGCTGAAGATCTCGCCGCTCGCCAAGATCGCCAAGAAGACCGCGGGCATCGACCAGCGGCGCTCGATCCCCTCTTTCGCGCCGAAGACGCTGAAGCGCTCGGCACCGACCGCGAAGCTCCCCGAGACCCCTGACGTGTGGATCTGGGCCGACTCCTTCACCGACCACTTCTTCGCCCAGTCCGGTCATGGCGCGATCGCGTGGCTCGAGTCGCAGGGCCTGACCGTCCGCGTGATCGGCGAGAAGGCCTGCTGCGGGCTCACCTGGATCACCACCGGCCAGCTCGACGACGCTCGGAAGATCATGGAGAAGACCGTGCGTACGCTGGCGCCCTATGTCGCCTCCGGCGTCCCCGTCATCGGCCTGGAGCCGTCGTGCACCGCGACGCTGCGGTCGGACTCGGTGGAGCTCTCGGCGCTGCCCGAGGCCGAGGTCGTACGTGACGGGGTGCTCACCTTCGCCGAGCTGGTGAAGCGGCTGGTCGGCGAGGGACGGGCCTCGCTGCCGGATCTGACCGGAGTCGAGGTCGTCGCGCAGCCGCACTGTCACCAGCACGCCGTCCTGGGCTGGGTCGACGACGAGGCGCTGCTGACCCAGGCCGGTGCGAAGGTCACCCGGGTCTCGGGTTGCTGCGGCCTGGCCGGCAACTTCGGGGTCGAGGAAGGGCACTACGAGGTGTCGGTCGCGGTCGCGGAGACCCATCTGCTCCCGGCGGTCCGCTCCCACCCCGATGCCGTCATCCTGGCCGACGGGATGTCGTGTCGCGTCCAGCTCGACGACCTCGCCTCGGTGCCCACCATGCACCTCGCCGAGCTCTTCGCCTCGCGCGTCTGATCTGCGGCGGGGTCGCGGATGGGGTCGGGGATGGGTGTTGGGGCCCGGCCCGCGCCTAGACTGAAGCGGTGAACCCGCGTTACCGCCGAATGATCATTCCCGGCGCGCTGGTCGCCCTTCTGCTGGTGGTCGTCATTGCCGGGGTGCTGAGTTGAGCAGGGAGTCCGAGCCGCTGCTGCGGGCGCTGAACCGGATGCGATCGGTGATCCTCGATCCCGAACAGCTGGTCAAGGCGGTTGCCTCCGGCAAGCAGCGTGGCAGCGCACCGAAGTGGCGTCGCGCCGAGATCCGCTACGTCGACCTCAAGGCCGGACGACATCTGCAGATCACGACGTACGACGCGACCCAGGCGTTCACCGCGAACCATCCCGTAGGAGATAGTTCGTCACTGGACGATCTTCTCGACGAACCGTTCGCCAACTGGATCGTCACGACCGCGACCGAGCAGACCCAGATCCAGGCTAAGACGCCCACGACGGCGCTCGTCTCGACCACGGAGCTGACCGCGCCGGTCGAGGTCGAACGTGGCCATGACCAGGCCAAGGAGCGACTGCTGCCGGAGTCCGACCCGGTCTTCCGGGTGCTCGGCCTCTCGGACAAGGACGGGAAGCTGAAGCCGTCGCGCCAGGCGAAGTACCGCCAGGTCGAGGAGTTCCTGCGCCAGCTCGATGCCGCCCTGACCGACGCGATGAAGTCCGGGAAGGTGCGCCGGCCGACCGCCGAGGAGCCGCTGCGGATCATCGACCTGGGGGCCGGCAACGGCTACCTGACCTTCGCCGCCCAGCGCTACCTCACCGAGGTCCGCGAGCTGCCCGTCGTCGTCACCGGTGTCGACGTCAAGGAGCAGTCGCGGGAGCACAACTCGAAGATCGCGGACGAGCTCGCCAAGGAATTCGGATACAGCAAGGCCGAGTTCGTGGCCGGGACGATCGACGGGGTTCAGCTCGACGAGAAGCCCGACGTCGTCCTCGCCCTGCACGCTTGCGACACCGCCACCGACGACGCCCTCGCCCGTGCGATCGAGTGGGAGGCGCCGCTGGTGCTGGCCGCGCCGTGCTGCCACCACGACATCGCCGCCCAGCTGCGCAAGGCCCCGACCCCGGCGCCCTACTCCATGCTCACCCGCCACGGCATCCTCCGTGAGCGCTTCGCCGACACGTTGACAGACGCCCTGCGCGCGTCGCTGCTGCGCCTCGCGGGCTACCGCGTGGAGGTCGTGCAGTTCGTGGAGAGCCAGCACACCCCGCGCAACACCATGCTCCGCGCGATCCGCACCGGCTCGCCGGTCAAGGGCGGTTCGGTGAAGAAGGAGTACGACGAGCTCGTGGCCGAGTGGGGCGTACGTCCGAAGCTCGGCGAGCTGCTCTCCGAGCGATGAAGGCGATCGTCGCCGCCGCGGGCGCACTCGGGCTGGTGTTGATCTCCTCCGTGCCCGCGACCGCCGCCGGCGACGACGTCTTCTTCGCCTTCTCCGACCCGACGATCAGCGAGGCCAGCGCGCTGACGCCGCTCGGCAAGGGTCTGTACGCCACCACCAACGACTCCGGGGACAGCGGACGCGTCTTCACTGTCGACTCCCGCGGTGACACGGTCGGAGTGACCCACTGGGCCGCGGACCCGGTCGACGTCGAGGGCCTCGCGCCGGCAGGCCGCAACCACGTCTGGGTCGGCGACATCGGCGACAACAACGGCGTCTGGGACTCGATCAAGATCGCGAAGGTGCGGGTCGGGCGCGGCGAGCGCACGGTCTCGCCGACCGTCTACGAGCTCGTCTACCCCGACGGGCCGCACAACGCCGAGTCCTTGCTGGCTCATCCCGACGGCCGCATCTTCGTCGCCACGAAGGACTGGGGAGGCGGCCGGCTCTACGCCGTGCCCGAACGCCTCGACCCCGACGGCCCCAACCGGTTGAAGGAGGTCGCCCCGGTCATCCCGATGGCCACCGACGGCGCCTTCTTCCCCGACGGCAAGCACGTGGTCGTGCGCGGCTACTACTCCGCCACGATCTACGACTGGCCGTCCATGGACCGGGTGGGCTCGTTCCGGACCCCCGACCAGGAGCAGGGCGAGGCCATCGGCGTCACCGCGAAGGGTGAGGTCGTCGTGACCAGCGAAGGCATCCGCGCCGAGGTGATCCGCGTCGACCCCGAGCTGGTGACTGAGGTGCTCGGCGAGGAGCCGTCCCCGACCGCCGACCCGACACCGGACGCGACCGAACCGGCGGGCGATGAGACCGGCGCCAAGGACGGTGACTCCGGAAGCGACTCGGACAGCGGTGGGTCGCTGGGCCCGGCCGCGCTGGTGGTGCTCGCCGTCGCTGCGTACTTCCTCTTCCGCAAACGCACCTGACGCCGAGTCGGCTCGTCTTGACCGAGATTCCCGCCGAGTCGGCTCGTCATAACGAGCCGACTCGGCATCGGATTTCGTCAGGACGAGCCGACTCGGCGGGTCAGAGGCGGTCGACGACCCAGTCGATGCAGGCGGTGAGGGCCTCGATGTCGGCGGCGTCGACGGAGGGGTACATCGCGATCCGGAGCTGGTTGGTGCCGATCCCGCGGTAGGCGTCGAGGTCGACGATGCCGTTCTCGGCGAGTACGCGGCGCAGCTCGTCCTTGTCGATGCCGGCGTCGAGCTCGACGGTGCCGACGACGAGGGAGCGGTGGGCGGGGTCCTCGACGAACGGATGGACGTACGGCGCCTTCTCGGCCCACGCGTAGAGCGCGTCGGAGGAGGCGGTGGTGCGGGCGACCATCGCCTCCAGCCCGCCGGAGGAGTTCATCCAGTCGAGCTGCTCGGCCATCAGGAAGAGCGTCGCCACCGACGGGGTGTTGACGGTCTGCGCGCTGCGGGACTGCTTGATCGCCTCGGTCAGCGAGAAGAACGACGGGATGTGCCGGCCGCTCGCCGCGATCTCCTCGGCGCGTGCGACCGCGGCGGGGGAGAGCAGCGCCAGCCACAGGCCGCCGTCGGAGGCGAACGACTTCTGCGGCGCGAAGTAGTAGACGTCGCTCTGGGTCACCTCGAGCGGGAGCCCACCGGCGGCCGAGGTCGCATCGACGATGGTGAGCTGGTCCGCCCCTGCGCCAGCCGGACGGACGACGGGAGCCATCACGCCCGTCGAGGTCTCGTTATGTGTCCAGGCGTAAACATCGACGTCGTCCTCGTGCGCCGGCACCGCCAGCGACCCCGGCTCGGCCGAGATCACCGAGGGGTCGGCCAGCCACGGCGCCGCCTTCGCCGCGGAGAGGAACTTCTTGCCGAACGCACCGAAGACAGCGTGCTGGCTGCGCTCGCGCACCAGGGCGTACGTCACCAGGTCGAAGAACGCCACCGAGCCGCCGTTGCCGATGACGACCTCGTAGCCCTCCGGAAGGGAGAAGAGGTCGGCCAGGCCGGTTTGGACGCGGCGGACGAGATCCTTCACCGGCTGCTGCCGGTGAGAGGTCCCCATCACCGACACCCCGGTCGCGGCGAGCGCCTCCAGGCGGCCGGTGGGCACCTTGGACGGCCCGGAGCCGAAACGTCCGTCGGCGGGCAGGAGGTCGGCGGGGATCTGCAGCGTCATAAACCCATTCTCGCAAGTCGCGGCCATCGGCCAGAATACCGACGTGTCTGTTGAGATTCGCCGGGTCGCGTACGACCACCCGGATGCCCAGAAGCTGGTCGATCGGGTCCAGGAGTTCTACGTCGAGCGCTACGGCGAACCCGACTACGACCCGACGCTGCCGGAGATGTTCGAGCCGCCCACGGGCGCCTACTTCCTGGGTTACCTCGACGACGTCCCGGTCGCCTCCGGCGCCTGGCGACGCTCCGGCGAGCCCGCCCTCGACACCGTGGTGACCGCCGAGATCAAGCGGATGTACGTCGTCCCGGAGGCCCAGGGCCGAGGCCTCGCCAAGCGCATGCTCGCCCACGTCGAGGCCTCGGCGAGCAGTGCCGGGTTCGAGGCCATGGTCCTCACCACCGGCGGTCTCCAGCACGAGGCCATCGGGCTCTACGTAGCCAACGGCTATGTCGACGTCGAGCCGTTCGGCTACTACAAGGACGACGACCTCGTGGTCTGCATGGCCAAGCGCCTCGTCTGAAGGCGTACGCTCCTTGCCATGGCAGATGCTGAGCAGATCGTGATCACACTGTCGGGGCCTGAGCTCGAGACGATCCGTGAGCTCGTCGCCGATGGCGCCGTCCACAGCGTGACTGACTTCGTCCAGCGCGCCGTGGAAGCCTTGGTCAGTGACGTCGAAGCCGGCGGCGAGATGTCCGCTGACGTACTCGAGACCGGCGAGATCTCGGACGAACTGGCGAAAGCGCTCGACGAGATCACCACGCTCTTCCAGCGGAACCGAGGCTGAGTCGAGCCGCTCGGCCGGCCGCCGCAGACGCAGGAACCGACCGGCCAGAGCCGGTCGGTTCCTCGGGTCAGCGGGTGATTACTTCGCCCAGTCGGCGTTCCAGCCCTCGACCGCGTCGGCGGGGCGGGGGGAGGGGCCGGTGTAGATGGCGCTCGGGCGGATCAGCCGCCCGGTCTTCTTCTGCTCCAGGATGTGGGCGGACCAGCCGCCGGTGCGGGCGCAGGTGAACATCGAGGTGAACATGTTGGCCGGGATCTGGGCGAAGTCGAGCACGATGGCGGCCCAGAACTCGACGTTGGTCTCCAGGACGCGGTCGGGACGGCGGGCGCGAAGCTCTGCGAGCGCTGCCTTCTCCAGGGCCTCGGCGACCTCGTAGCGGGGCGCGTTGAGCTCGCGGGCGGTTCGGCGCAGGACGCGCGCACGGGGGTCCTCGGCGCGGTAGACGCGGTGGCCGAAGCCCATCAGCCGCTCGCCGGAGTCGAGCAGCCCCTTCACATAGGCGTCGGCGTCGCCGGTCTTCTCGACGTCCTCGATCATGCCGAGCACGCGCGAGGGTGCGCCGCCGTGCAGCGGGCCGCTCATCGCGCCGATCGCGCCGGAGAACGCCGCGGCCACGTCGGCGCCGGTGGAGGTGATCACCCGGGCGGTGAAGGTGGACGCGTTCATGCCGTGCTCGGCGGCCGAGGACCAGTAGGCGTCGATCGCGTGCGCGTGAGCCGGGTCGGCCTCGCCCCGCCAGCGGATCAGGAACTTCTCGGCCAGGGTGCTGCCCTTGTCGACCTCGCGCTGCGGCACCACCGGGAGGTGGATGGAGCGCGCCGACTGACCGGCGTACGAGAGGACCATGACGGCCACGCGGGCGAGGTCCTCGCGGGCCTGCTCGTCGGAGATGTCATACGTCTGCCCGAACCCGAAGGCGGGGGCGAGCATGGGGATGGCGGCCTGGACGTCGACGCGCACGTCACCGGTGTGCACCGGCAGGTTGTAGGCCTCGGCGGGCGGCAGCCCGGGGCCGTACGAGCCGTCGATCAGCAGACCCCAGACGTTCTCGAACGGCACCCGCCCGACGATGTCCTCGATGTCGACCCCGCGGTAGCGAAGGGCCGAACCCTCTTTGTCTGGCTCTGCGATCTCGGTCTCGAAGGCCACGACGCCCTCGAGGCCGTGCTGTACCTGGCTCACTACCTTCTCCGTTCTCTGTTGTCATGGGCATTGTGCCGCATCCTGGCTCTGACCCGGGCGTGGGGCGCGGTCGTGGTACGGGTCGCGACGCTAGTGTCAGCGACCATGGACCTGGGGAAACTCGTCGGCGGCCTCAATGCCAAGGACATCGACAAGGTGATCACGTTGATCACCGAGAACAAGGACGTGCTGGCATCGGTCGAGCGGCTGCCGAAGCTGTTCGACTCCTTCGGCGAGGGCCTCGAGGCGGCCGGTGGGCGAGCCCGTGAGGCCGGCGCCGTGCTGATCGGGGACGGCACCGCCGGGATCAAGGGAACGCTGGGCGACGTCGCCACCTCGCTGGGCGGTATCTCCGCCGCGATCTCCAAGAGCGTCGACCGGCTCGCCGACGTGGCCGAGGGGCTCGGTCGAGTGCCGATGGCCGACGGTCCGGCCAAGTCGATCGCGAGCGCTGCGAAGGAGATCGGCGGCGCCGGCTCGGCGCTCGACGATCTCTCCGGATCCCTCGAGACGATCGCCGAGCTCCTGGAGAAGGTCGGCTCGGCGCTGGAGCAGCTGGGCGACAAGCTCGACGAGTCGGGCACGCAGGTCAAGGCCTTCATGGGCTGACTCCGCATGGGCTGACCCCGCATGGGCTGAGTCCGGTGGCACCGGCGGCGCCACGAAGTCGTAGGTTGAGAGCATGGATCTCTCAGCTGAGCTGGCGGCCGCGCGCGAGTCCTACACTCGCAGCGGTCTGACCGAGGGTGACCTCGCGGCGGACCCGTTCGAGCAGTTCGAGAAGTGGTACGCCGAGGCCCGTGACGCGGGCATCGTCGAGCCCAACGCGATGGTGGTCTCGACCGTCTCGGCCGACGGCGCACCCTCCTCGCGCACCGTGCTCCTGAAGGGCTTCTCGACCGAGGGCTTCACCTTCTTCACCAACACCGCCTCCCGCAAGGGCTCCGATCTCGAGGGCAACCCGCGCTGCGCGGTGCTCTTCCCGTGGCACCCGCTGGAGCGGCAGGTACGCATCGACGGCGTCGCGCACGAGCTTCCCCCCGAAGACGTCGAGGCCTACTTCTCCCAGCGTCCGCGCGGTTCCCAGCTCGGCGCCCACGCCTCCCACCAGAGCCGCGTCGTCGCCGGCCGCGAGGAGCTGGAAGAGGCGTACGCAAGGGTCGAGGCGCAGTTCGAGGGGCAACCGGTCCCGGTGCCCGAGGAGTGGGGCGGCTACCGGGTCGAGCCGGAGCGGGTGGAGTTCTGGCAGGGGCGGCCGGGGCGGATGCACGACCGGCTCGTCTACCGCCGTGAGGGCGAGCGGTGGTGCACGGAGAGGCTGGCCCCTTGAGGGGGATGGAGCAGGTCACCCGGGCGCTGGGCGGGCGGATCGCCTACGGCGCCGACTACAACCCGGAGCAGTGGCCGCAGGAGGTCTGGGACGAGGACGTACGCCTCATGCGGGAGGCCGGGGTCAACCTGGTCAGCGTGGGGATCTTCTCCTGGGCGCTGCTGGAGCCTGAGCCGGGGACCTACGACTTCGGCTGGCTCGACCGGGTGCTCGACAAGCTGCACGAGGGTGGGATCGCCGTGGATCTGGCGACCGCGACCGCGAGCCCGCCGCCCTGGTTCCTCGAGCGTCACCCGGAGGCGACGCTCGTCGACCAGATCGGCCATCCGCGCGCGTTCGGTGCGCGCCAGGCGTACTGTCCCTCGTCGTTCGCCTACCGCGATGCCGCCACGACCCTCATCACCGAGCTGGTCAAGCGCTACGACGACCACCCGGCGGTCGTGATGTGGCACGTCAACAACGAGTACGGCTGCCACAACGACCACTGCTTCTGTGATGCCAGCGCGGTGGCCTTCCGGCGCTGGCTGCAGGAGCGTCATGGCTCGGTCGAGAGGCTCAACGAGGCGTGGGCGACGGCCTTCTGGAGCCAGTGCTACACCAGCTGGGACCAGATCGGGCCGCCGCGGCAGGTCTCCTACGGCAACTTCGCCAACCCCGGTCAGCAGCTGGACTGGTGGCGGTTCTGCTCCGACGAGATCCGCGACATCTTCCGGGTCGAGGCGGCGGCGGTGCGGGCGCACTCCGACAAGCCGCTGACCACCAACTTCATGGGCTTTCGCAAGTCCCTCGACTACCGGAGCTGGGTCGAGGTCGAGGACCTCGTCTCCAACGACCACTACCTCACCGCCGCCGACGAGGACCGCACCCCGCAGCTCGCGATGACGGCCGACCTGACCCGGTCCTGGGCCCACGGTGAGCCGTGGCTGCTGATGGAGCACTCCACGTCCGCGGTCAACTGGCAGCCGCGCAACATCGCCAAGACCGCCGGCGAGATGCGCCGCAATTCCTTCCAGCACGTCGCGCGCGGCGCGGACGGCGCCCTGTTCTTCCAGTGGCGTGCCTCGCGCGGGGGCGCGGAGAAGTTCCACTCGGCGATGGTCCCGCACGCCGGCACCGAGAGCCGGCTTTGGCGGGATGTCGTACGCCTCGGGGCGGATCTCTCCGCGATCGCCGAGGTCGCCGGCACCCGGGTGGAGCAGGCCGGCGTCGCGATCTGTTTCGACTGGGACTCGTGGTGGGCGGCGACCTTCGACTCGCACCCGTCGCTCGACGTCGACCCGATGGCGACCGCCCGGGCATGGCACAAGGCCTGCTGGGCCCGCAACCTCGGCGTCGACGTCATTGGTGTCACCGACCCGCTCGACGGCTACGACGTCGTCGTGCTGCCCGTGCAATACCTGCTCTCGGATGAGACCGTCGACCGGCTCGCCACCTTCGTCGAGGCCGGCGGCACCCTGGTCGCCACCTACTTCACCGGGATCGTCGACGAGCATGACCACATCCGGCTGGGCGCCTACCCGGGGGCGCTGTCCGACCTTCTCGGGGTGAGGATCGAGGAGTTCTGCCCGCTTCCCGAGGGCGAGGAGATCCCGCTGACCGCCTACGGCTCCGGCACGATCTGGAGCGAGCGCGGCCGCGCCGTCGGGGCCGATGTGGTCGCTGCGTACGCCACCGGCGACTGCGCCGGCGACCCGGCCGTGACGCGCAGGCGCGTCGGCAAGGGCACCGCCTGGTACGTCGGCACCGAGCTCACGCCCGAGGCCATGGACACCCTGGCCACCCAGATCTTCACCACGACCAAGCCTGTCGTCGGGGGCCTCCCTGAGGGCGTCGAGGCGATCCGCCGGGTCGGTGAGCAGGGGACGTACGTCTTCGTCATCAACCACACCCACGAGGCGGTCATCGTCCCCGTCCACGGCACCGACCTGCTCTCCGACAGCGAGGGCGGCCCTCATCTGGTCCGCGCGGGGCAGGTCGCGGTCATCCGGGAGGGGTGAGGGTGACCCTTGGTTCCTTTCCCTACGTACCTAGACGAAGGGACCGGTAGCGGCGGGGCTTGCCGTCGCCCAGGTCGGCGAGGGTCGCGACCCGGCGGACGGTGACGTCGCGGGCGAGCATGGCGCCGAGGCGGGCGCCGACCGCGGCGGCGTCGCCACCGGCGATCGTCGCGACGACGCTGCCGTCGGTGGCCTGCTCGACGGACCAGCCGCGCGCGCCCGCGTCCTGGAGGTGCTGGGTGAGGTCGACGCAGGGGACGAGGGCGCCGGTGGGCGTGGTGAAGACCGTCGCCTCACGTCCCTCGAGGGCATCGATCGCGGGGCGACCATCGACGCGAACCAAGCGACCGGTGTCGCCGGTGCGGTAGCGGACCAGCGGCAGGAAGCCGTTCTCACCTGCGGTGACGACGATCTCGCCGATCTCGCCGTCGGGGAGCGCGGAGCCGTCGGGCCCGAGGATCTCGACGTGCACCCGGCGGTCGGCGACGACGAACGGACCGCCGTCGGTGCTGACCGCCACCGGACGGGTCTCGTGCAGCCCGTAGACGTCGATCACCGGGCACTCGAAGGTCCGCTCCAGCTCCGCGCGCAGCGTCGTGCTCAACGCCATCGCGGAGGAGATGATCGCGATCGGGCGTACGACGTCCCGGAGGCCGAGGAGATGCTCCAGCGACGTGGGATGGCCGGAGACCACCTGCGGGTCGGCGTCCCGCAGGAACGCCCGCTGGTCCTGCGTCGCCCACTCGCCGGGGTGCAGGTTCACCCGGGCGACGAGGCTCTCGCCGAAGCCGGGAGCGACCGAGACGTACGTGAACGCCTGACGCTGCCACACGACCTGCACCACGGCGAAGCGAGCCGGATCGGGCGTCCAGTCGCCGGTCAGGCCGGCGACCAGGTCGCGGAGCCAGTGGAACCCGCGGGCCAGCTCGTCGGGGTCGTCCGGCATGACCAGCGCCGCCCCGGTGCTCCCCGAGGAGGTGCCGTGCAGCATCCGCCTGTAGTCGGCGTCCAGCGGCACGAACCCGCCGATGTCGTCGACCAGGTTCTGCCGGCTGATCAGCGGAAACTCGCCGATCGTGGCCAGCTTTCCCCGATGACGGCGGTACGCCGGGAGCGCCCTCGCCACGGCCAGGTGCTGCTCCAGCCAGCCGTCGACCGGGAGCTGTGAACGGGCCGCCTCCTGCTCGGCGCGGGTGAGTCGGTGGCCGACCCGGTGTCGCCAGACGGGCGCCGCGGGATGGCCGTCCGCCGCGGCGAGCCGAGCTTCGCCGTCCTCCGACAGACCGGGCCAGCGCTCGGCGTCGGTGAGGGCGGCCGAGGCCATCGGGGTGTATTCGGCCAGGTCAAGCGGGTCCTTCGGAGAATCGCTCAACGATCACTCCGGGCTGTAGCGGCTGGCGGCCTCACGCGCTCGCGCGTCCTCCAGGCGCCGCCGGATCTCGGAGCGGTGCTCCCGGTCGCGCCGGGCCCGCTCGAGCGCCTCGGCACGAGCCGCGGAGTCGAGGCGGGACAGCAGGGCCCGGGCGTTGCGTTCGTCCTCACGCGCCGGCAGCTGCCCGTTCCACAGCAGGAAGGTCCGCGCTGCCTCCTCGCGCCGCTCGGCCTCCTCGACCCAGAGGGACGGGTCGACGACCGCGGGCAGGCGCATCGACAGGGTCACGAGCGCTCGGTCGAGCCGGTCCTCGCGCAGCGCCGTCGAGAACGGTCCAGCCAGCTCCTGCGAGGCGACCAGCCACAGGACGACCCCGGCTCCCTGGCGCGCCGCCGCCTTCCCGGTCGCGGCCACCCTCCGGGCGGCCGCGAGGAAGCGTCCGTCGGAGGCGTCGAGCACGTCGCCGGCCAGCGCCACGATGTCGACGGCGTGGTCGAGGAACCACGAGGGGGTGGTCGAGATCCGGGCCATCACCTCGTCGACAGACGGCCCGGGCGTCAGTCCGCTCCAGGCGTCGTCGAGCTCCTCGTCGAGCCAGGCCTCGAACAGCTCCTCGTCAGCCACGGGTTGCTCCTTCCGGGGTGTAGGCCGCGATCCGGGCGGCGAGCGCCGCGCACGCCGCGGGCGCCTGCGTCACGTCCGGGATCTCGGCGACGTCGTAGCCGAGCCGCTCGGCCTCCTCGCGTGACTGCCCGCGCCAGTGTCCGATGATCATCAGAGAGCCGGTGTCGATCACGCGCCGCACGGCGGGGGCGACGCCGGCGTACTCCTCCTGGCCTCGGCCCAGGAACGTGTCGAGCCCGGCGTCGGAGAGGACGACGAGGTGGCGCTGCCCGTCGTTCGGCCGTGGGAGATCGGGGTAGCGGGCACGCAGGAGGTCCAGGGGAAAGGTCGTGCCGCCGCCGAAGAAGGTGGTCAGCTGGCGCATGATCTCGACCCGGTCGCGGGTGTAGGCGCTGTCGCCGGCGACCTGGCCGGCAGAGCTCCACGAGGTGACCCGCACCCGTCCGCCGCCGCGCAGCACCGAGAGCGACAGGATCGTCCCGGCGACGATCGCGGCCGAGCCGCGCTGCGGGTGCGTCATCGACCCCGAGGAGTCGAGGTAGAGGTCGAGCAGCACCGGCTCGCTGTCGATCTCGGGCTCGTCCGCGATGAACGTACGCCGCCGGGTGGTCACCCCGGGGACGAACACCGCACCCGTGGTCAGCGTGGCCGGCCAGTCCAGCTCGGCCAGGTCGTCGCCGAGCTCCCACTCCTCCAGGGGCCCGGGGATCGTGGGCCCGACGGGAGCGAGCCCGCGCTGCACCAGGGGTGCGACGTGCGGGCGGGCCTCGGCCTCGTACCAGGCCGCCATCACCGCGTCAGGGTCGGCGCCGGCCATCAGTTCCAGCGTCCGAGCCAACCCGAGCGCCTGCCCGCCGCCGTCGGCGGAGGCCGCGGCGCCGTCGGCGAGGACGACCTCGGTGTCGTCGGGGTGCACCAAGGGCTGCTGCAGGCGTGGGTCGCCGATCGCTCCGGCGAGCTCGGCCGCGCTGGGTGCGCCCGGCGAGTCCTCGTGGCAACCGGTGCTCCTGAATCCCAACAAGAGGTAGGGCGCCATCACCATCGCCCAGGGCACCGCGCCGCTGACCGGGTCGGCGGCGAGCGTACGCACGACATCGGCCACCGTCGTCGCGTCGTGAGCCGGGTCGAGGCCTGCACGCGGGTCGTACTCGAGCTCGTCGACCTCCCGTTGGGCCAGGTAGGTCTCGTGCCGCTGCTTCGACTTCGAGCCGCGCAGGCGGCGCCGGGCACTGCGGAACTGTTGCTCGTAGTCCGTTCGCCAGCGCGTCGGCGGCTCGGGCCAGGCGAGGGATCCCTCGGGGAGCCGCCAGAGGAGCTCGTAGGCCCGCTGCACCACCCACCACAGCTCGTTGTCGTCGGCGCCGCGCGGCCCCTTGGCGAGCGCGGGCGCGGCGAGGGCCCGGCTGAGCTGCACCATCTCGGGGGTCTCGTCCGGGGCGATCCGGGAGCGCTGCAGCTGCATCACCCGGTCGTTGATGATCATGTCGGACCACAGGTTGGCGCAGAACCCGCTCGCCGCGGCCAGGTCGAGGCGGTGCTGCCGGTCGTAGAGGTCGATCACCCGCGCCATCTGCTGACGGATCTTCAGCGAGTCGACCCGCGTGCTCGGGGAGAGCACGTGATGGCCGATCTCGTGAGCGAAGACGCTGGTCAGGTGGCCCTCTCCGCCATGGCGGGCGAGCTCGCCGGGATCGACGTTGACCTCCGGCGGGAACCCGAACCAGGCGAAGCTGGCCTCGTCGGAACGGGTGTGCACGACCGGGTCGTGGAGGTCGACGCCCCACAGGTCCAGGGCCGTGTCCCACGCCTCGCGCTCAGCCGCGGTCGGTGCCCTCATGCGGCTTCCCGCACGACCTCGAGCAGGTAGGACGTGGGCACGCTGACCACCCGGACCCCGGTGGTTCCAGCGGCGTCGGACGTGTCCGAGGGCTCCTCGCCCGCCAGGGAGACCGAATGTCCGAACAGGTCGGCGTCGACCTGCCACAGCTCCTCGCCGACCTCCACCAGCCACCGGCCCTCGCCCGCCGCGATGACGTCTCCGGGGTGCGCCAGCCAGGGCCCGCCGAGCCCCGCGAACCCACCGATCCTCGCCAGGAGATAGGCGCGGTCGAGGTTCCGCCAGGCCGGCCAGAAGAACCGGTCCGTACGCTGCCCCTCGGCGAATCCGGCCACGTCGGTGCCGAGCATCCCGAGCATCGCGCCGACGGCGTCTGCCAGCCCGGCATCCGACAGCACGGAGACTGCGCGGAGCGCGTCCGTGCGCAGCCCGATGACGCCGGCCCGCCAGGCAGCGACCGCGGCGAGATCCTGGACGAGCGCTGGATCGCTCACCGAGTTACCCTTCGACAAGCTCAGGACATCGCCTCGGTGAGCATTCGCCGACGGGACCGCCAGCGCCGCGCTCAGGAACGCGACGTACAGAGCCCGATCTCCGCCCCAGCGGAAGACATTGTCGGCGGCGAGATCGAGGTCGAGACCAGCCACCGCAGGCAACGACGCCGCACCGAGCCGGAGCGAGGCGTTCACCGAGTGCCCGGGACGCCGGATCATGACCCCTCCAGCCAGTGGAGGTAGTTGGAGTAGCGCTGGTGGAGATACTTCAGTGCGACCAGGTCGTCGTAGTCGCGGCCGTAGATCTTGCCGACCTTCGAGATCCTGCCGACCTCCGACTCGATCCGGGTCAGCCGCTGCGAGACGGTCAGCCGGTCGAGCCCGTCCAGGCCGCCGCCGAGCTCGGCGAGCAGGTCGCCGACCGGGTCGTTGCCTTCGAGGCCGAGCGCGACGAACTGCTTCATCGCGGTGTCGAAGAGGTCGACGAGCCAGGAGGCCGGGTCGTGGGCGAGCTCCTTGTCGCCGGCCTCGAAGCGAGGATGCTGCGGGTTGGGCAGCAGCTTGCCGCGGAGCACGAACGGCACCATGGCACGCACGTCGTCGAGCCCGACGGAGGCAGCACCGCGGAACCACGCCGACGCCTTGGCGTACAGGATCAGGGTCTGCAGCGCCCGCACGGAGAGGCCGTTGAGGGTCTGGGCGCCCAGGTCGACGACCAGGTCGGCGCCGGAGTTGGCGTCGATGACCGCGCTCACGTCACCACCGGCGGTCGCGACGACGTCCTTGGTGCGGTACTCGAAGCGTCGCCCACCGTGCTGGACGAACTCGAACTGCCCCGTGAAGTACTCCAGCCTCCGGCGTACGTCCGCGGGCAGCGGCACCGCCCGGATCGCGGCCAGCATCGTGGTCTGCTCGTCGGCGGAGAAGACCAGCGAGGCCGGCACGTGCTCCTCCGGCCGCTCGCCGGCCTCGACCCGGGTGACCAGCTCGTCGAAGAAGCGGCCGTTGAAGCCGAACGCCTGCACGGTGACGTCGAGCCGGTCCTTGAGGGCCTGGATGACCTGGAAGGTGCCGCCGCCGGAGTCGTCGTTGGCGGTGAAGAACCAGCTCTCGACGCCCTGCTCGGGAGCCGTCCGGCGCAGCTGGTCGTGACTCTCCACATAGCCCTCGGCGACCATCGTGAGCAGGGCCGACTGGGTCTTGGTGGGGATGCGGTTGTACTCGTCGACGATCTTGACGCCTCGGGTCAGCCAGGACTTCCAGGCGATCGTGATCTCCGCCAGCGAGCCCGCGGCGACGAGGTCGCGCGGCAGCGGCAGCCCGACCAGGTCCGACACGGTCAGCTGCGGCTGCCCCTGCTGCAGGTGGCGGCGTACGTCCTGCGGGGTCTCCCCGGACAGCACCCCCATCAGCACCGCGAGCGTGGTCTTGCCGCGGCCCGGCCCGCCGACCATCAGGCACTTCCCGCCGACCGCGAAGGTGAGCAGCGGCAGCAGCACGTTGGAGGAGTAGGCCGGCTGGGTCGGCAGGGTGATCTCCGCGCCGGCGTCGCCGAGCGGGAACCGGTTGGCCTTCGCGGCGTCGAACTCGACGTCGTAGAACGGCGAGATCACCGCCTTGTTGACCAGCCAGAAGTACGTACGCCGCAGCTTCTCGTCCAGCTCCACGGTCTCGTCCGGGGACCGGAAGAGGTCGGCGGCGGTCAACCCGTCGCGCGGCCCGCCGTGCTGGACGTGGGGGACGGTCGGCGAGGCCGAGGTCTTCTGCCATCTGTCGCTCATCTACCCAGCTCCTCCAACGACGGGCCGATCCGGTTGCTTCGCCCGAGCAGCGGCTCGAGGAACTCCTTGGTCGCGGCGAGCCGCTCCGCCACGCTGCCGCGGACCTCGACCCACGGCACCGGCTGCTCGGCCAGCACCTCGCGGAACCGCTCCTGCATCCCGTGTCGGACGTGCTCGCCGTCGCGCATCCCATCCTGCACGAACGGGATCTCGTCGCCGGTCAGGACATACGCGACCGGCCGATGCTGCGCGGCGTGGTCGATCAGGTGGGCCGGCGTCGGGCCGACGTAGCGCTCGTGCCACAGCGTCGTCGCCAGCACGTCGGTGTCGCAGACCAGGACGGGCCTCGGCACCCGGCGCCGGGCGGCGTCCTCCCAACCGATCTGCCGGTCCACGATCAGGTCGAACTCGTCGCTGCGCCAGGGGGTGAACAGGCCGCCAAGGCGGACCTCCGACCAGAGTCGGCCGTACTCCGGGACGCAGTGCGTGCCCAGGTCGAGCGCCAGCTCCGTGGCGAGCGTCGTGGTGCCGGTCGACTCCGCGCCGAGCACCACGACCCGCTCGGTGAGCCAGGCGCGGACCGGAGCGGGCAGCTCGGCCCAGTGCGCGGTCGGGTCGAGCCGGATCGCGGTGCCGGAGACGGGGTTGACCACCCGCCCGGGATCGACCTGGACCCAGGTCGCGTCCAGCCGCCGGGCGAGCTCCTCGCCGTAGGCGTCGGAGGAGAAGACCGCGTCGACCGGGGCTGTCAGCAGCTCGGAGATGACGACCATGTGCTCGTCCCAGGCCGCAGGGTCGTCGAAGTCGACCCTGGCCTCGTCCATCGCGGCGACCACGTGGGCGGTCGGGTGCTCCTCGCGCAGCCACTCCGCACGCACCTCGAGCGGGATGGTCTCCACCTGCGAGCCGAGGAGCTCGACCGTGACCCGGTCGCAGGCCCGCAGGGCCGCGCGGATGAGCGCCTGGTGGCCGGCGTGGAACGGGTAGAACTTCCCGAGCACCAGCCCGTGCCCGTAGTCAGACACTCGCGACCTCCGGCTCGCGCGGGGCGACCAGCACCCGGCGCCAGTCCCGCAGCGCGACCAGGACGATCCCGCAGAAGCCCAGGTAGAGCACCGCGGTCGGCCACAGCCCCTTGTAGGCGTACAGGCCGACCGAGACGACGTCGACGGCCAGCCAGACCAGCCAGCACTGCCACCAGCGCCGGTTGAGCATGATCTGCGCGATCACGCTCCCCGCGGTCACCGAGGCATCGGGGAGCTCGGTCGTGGAGTCGGTGAAGGCGTGCAGGACGTACGCGATCGCCGCCAGCGCCACCACGAACCCCAGCGCCAGGAGCAGCAGCGTACGGGCCGAGGCGGTCCCGACGAACGCCTCGTCACGGCGCAGAAGTGCCTCCGACTCCCGTCGCCGGGCCAGCGACCAGTCGACCCAGCCGGTCACCGAGAGCACCATGAACATGATCTGCAGCGCCGCGTCGGCGTAGAGCGCGCTCTCGGCGAAGACGACCAGATAGAGCGCGGTGTTGGCGATCCCGACCGGATAGGTCCACATGCTCCGCCGCGCGGCCAGGATCACGCACGCCGCCCCGGTGACGACCCCGGCGATCTCGACCCAGTGCGCCACCCACCAACTCTGCATGGCCGAACCTTAAAGGACGGGAAGGGCCCGGATGCTCGGGTTGAGCATCCGGGCCCTTCGCAGGTGGGACGAGGTCAGCGACCGACCGCCGCCTTGGCGTTCACGATGCCGCTGCCGTAGAAGCCGTTCGGCGCCTCGCCACCCTCACAGGTGTGGGTCGAGGTGGCCGTCGTGCCGTTGGGCAGGTGGCGTACGTAGGTGAAGTCGGCCGGCACCGGGCAGGCCTTGTCGGTGGCCGACTTGCGCAGGATCTTCTCGACCGTGGCGGGCGAGAGGGTCTTGCCGGAGCGGTCGTGCTTGCCGTACTCGCCGACGATCAGCGCGGCCACACCGGCAGCGTGCGGGGAGGCCATCGAGGTGCCCTGCAGGTACTGGTAGTACGAGCACTCACCGCTGGAGCAGTCCGCGACCGCCCACGGCACCAGGACCTCGCCGGTCGCCGGGTCGATCGCACCCTCGGCCACGCCCAGGTCGTAGGGGTAGGCGGCCAGGATGGTGGCGGCGTAGTCGCGGGTCCCGTCGGCCGTGTCGTACGCATCCCCACCAGGCGCCGCGACGTCGACGAAGCCGTTGCCGTAGCTGGAGTAGTAGGACTTGCGCTCGGACGGGCCGGTGGCGCTGACCGCGATGACCCCGTTGCCCTCGGTGGGCATCGAGACGCACGACTCCGGGTCGAGCAGGTCGCGGACGTAGGCGGCCTCGCCGGGCTCGCTGGCGTAGTCGGGGCTGCTCGCGTCGGTCTGCGGCTTGGTGTAGTCGATCGCCTGGTTGCCGGCGGCCGCGACGAGGGTGACGCCACGGGCGCGGGCGTAGTCGAGGGCACGCTGCATCGCGGTGATGATCGTGACCTGCTCGGCCTGGTCCGCGGGGGAGTCGGCCGGGTGGTTGGTGCAGTTGAACAGCCACGGGTCGACGTAGTAGCTCATGTTGACCACGTCGATGCCGTTGCGGCCGGCGTAGGTCAGCGCGTCGACCGAGGGCTGCAGGAAGAAGTAGCCGGAGTCCTGGCCGGCGCGCAGGTTGACGATGTCGGCCTGGGGGGCGACCCCGGAGATGCCGATGCCGTTGACCGGAGAGGCGATCGTCGAGGCGACATGGGTGCCGTGGCCGTTCTCGTCGACGTCGGCCGCGTCCTCACAGGAGGCGTCGGGCTCGTCCTCGCACGGACCGTCGACCGTGGCGCCGTTGGCATCGACCGGGATGTCGGTGGTGAAGTTGCGGCTCAGCTTCGCGTCGAAGTTGGGCGCGATGTCGGGGTGCGACCCGTCGACACCGGTGTCCAGGATGCCGACGCGGACACCCTTGCCGCGCTCGGTCTTGTTGGCCGCCGCAGCGTCGATCTGGGCCATGTCCCACTGCAGACCGGAGAGCGGCTCGGTCTTGCCCTGGGGCTTCGGCTTCTTGGGTGCGGTGCCCTTGCCGCCGCGGAACTCGGTCTCGACCTTCGACACCTCCTGCTTGCGGGCCTTGCTCGCCGCGTCCGGGGTCGTGGCGCCCACGATCCTGTCCTGGGCCGCGCCGACGAGGGCGCTCGAGGCGTTGGCCGCCTCGGCGAAGCCCTCACCCGCGGTGACCGTGGCGACTCCGATGGCACTGTTCTCCGAGACGATCTCGCCCCCCGCGGCCTTCACCGCGGCACGGGCGCTGGCGGCCGAGGATCCCTCGGCGTATGCCACGACATAGCGGACCTCCTGGTCGGAGGTGGCGTTTCCCGAGTTCGCCATGACGAGGGTGCCGGTGACCCCCAGCGCGACGGCGGCCGCGCCTGTCAACAACCTACGCATGCTGTCTCCATTCCCGATTCGGTGGTCGAGATTGTCGGGACCACCCCTGCCGTGGCCCTTGTCGGCTCGACAGTGCGCCCCAGCATGCCCTAGTCGGCATCTGGTCGAACAGGGTTTGGGAACAGCATCCACCCATAATTAGGTTGTGAGTGAGTGCTCACTCACTTAGACTCATCGACGTGGACGAACGACGTACCCGGGCCAAGCCGATTCCCGCAGCCGACCGGCGCGCCGCGATCATCGCGGCGACCGAGACGCTGCTGATCGAGCACGGCACGGCGACGACGACCAGGCTCATCGCCGAGGCGGCCGGAGTCGCCGAAGGCACGATCTTCCGGCACTTCCGCGACAAGCGGGAGCTCTACCGTGCCGTGGCCGAGAACGTCTTCGACCCGGCCAGGGGTGGCAACTCGATGGCGGAGGTGGTCGAGGGCAAGGCCGACATCGAGGACAAGCTCCGTGCCGTCATCGACCTGCTCGCCGCGACGTCGCAGCGCGGCCTCCTCGTCATGATGGCAGTGCGCTCGGCCGTGACGGAGGAGCCGGATCCCGAGGGCGTACGTCATCCGCCCGGTCCACCGAAGTTCCTCATCGAGGCCAACAAGGCCCTCATCGACAACCTGACGACGCTCGTCTTCGAGCCGCACGCGGACGAGCTGCGGCTGCCGCCACGAAAGGCCGCGCAGGTGCTGCGCAGCCTCACGATCGGGGCTTGGCTCCCCGGTCTGAACCGAACGAACCAGCCGTTGAGCAGCGAGGACGTCATCGACGTGCTGCTCGGTGGCATCCTGACCAGAGGGAATGACTGATGCTTCTCAGACTGCTGCGGGACTACCTGCTCCCGTACAAGAGGTTCCTGGTCGTCATCGCGATCCTGCAGCTCTTCTCGACCTCGGCCTTCATGCTGCTGCCCAGCCTGAACGCCGACATCATCGACAAGGGCGTGGCCGAGGGCGACACGGGTTACATCCTCCGGATCGGTGCGATCATGCTCGGCGTCGCGCTGGTGCAGATCCTCGCCTCGATCGTCAGTGTGTACTTCGCCGCCCGCAGCTCGATGAGCTTCGGCCGCGACCTGCGGGCGGCGATCTTCGCGAAGGTCGGCTCCTTCAGCGCTCGCGAGGTCGGCCGCTTCGGCGCCCCTTCGCTGATCACCCGGACCACGAACGACGTCCAGCAGGTCCAGATGCTCGCCGTGCTCACCTGCACCCTCGCGGTGATGGTGCCGATGATGATGGTCGGCGGCGTCGTGATGGCCATCCAGGTGGATGCCGGGCTCTCCTGGCTGCTCGCGGTCGTCATCCCCGCGCTGCTCATCTCCATGACCGTCGTCGTGCGCGGCATGGTCCCCAACTTCCGAAAGGCGCAGGAGCGCATCGACGCGGTCAACCGCATCCTGCGCGAGCAGATCACCGGCATCCGGGTGATCCGCGCGTTCGTCCGTGAGCGTCAGGAGACCGAGCGCTTCGCGCAGGCCAACGACGAGCTCACCGACGTCGCGCTGCGGGCCGGGCGTTGGATGTCGACGATGTTCCCGTTGATGATGTTGGTCATCAACGTCGCCAGCGTCGCGGTGATCTGGTTCGGCGGCATCCGGGTCGACGACGGGTTGATGCAGGTCGGCCCGCTGACCGCCTTCCTGCAGTACCTGATGCAGATCCTGATGTCGATCATGATGGGCACCTTCATGCTCATGCAGGTGCCGCGCGCGGCTGTCTGCGCCGACCGGATCGCCGAGGTCCTCGACACCGAGACCAGCGTGACCCCGCCGACAGCGGGGGTCACCGCGATCTCCCGGCACGGGTACGTCGACCTGACCGGAGCCGGCTTCACCTACCCCGGTGCGGACCACCCGGTCCTCCACGACCTCACCTTCGAGGCCCGGCCCGGGCAGACCGTCGCGATCATCGGTTCCACCGGCGCCGGCAAGACGACCCTCCTGGGCCTCGTCCCGCGGCTCTTCGACGCGACAGCGGGCGTCGTCCGCGTGGGTGGGATCGACGTACGCGACCTCGACCCCGCCACCCTGCGCAGCTCCCTCGGGCTGGTCCCGCAGAAGGCCTTCCTCTTCACCGGCACCATCCGCTCCAACCTGCTCCACGGCAAGCCGGACGCCACCGACGAGGAGCTCTGGCACGCGCTGGACGTCGCCCAGGCGAGGGACTTCGTGGAGCGGATGGCCCCCGAGGACGGCACCGGCCTCGACGCCGAGATCGACCAGGGCGGCACCAACGTCTCCGGTGGCCAGCGGCAACGCCTGGCGATCGCCCGCGCGCTGGTGCGTCGTCCCGACATCTACCTGTTCGACGACTCCTTCTCGGCGCTCGACGTCGCCACCGACGCCCGGCTCCGTGCCGCGCTCGCCCCCGAGACCCGCAACGCCACGGTCATCGTGGTCGCCCAGCGGGTCTCCACCATCCGCGACGCCGACAAGATCCTCGTGCTCGAGGACGGCGCCATCGTCGGCGAGGGCACTCACGAGGAGCTCCTCGCCGGCAACGCCACCTACCAGGAGATCGTCTCCTCCCAGCTCAGTGCAGAGGAGGCCGCGGCATGAGCGAGTTGCGGAATGCTCACCGAGGTAACTCGGTCGGCGGTCACCTCCTTCGTGGAACTCCGCGAGGGAACTGCATCCACACCGAGGTAACTCGGTCAGCGCCACCCGAGGAGGCCGCGGCATGAGCGAGTTGCGGAATGCTCACCGAGGTAACTCGGTCGGCGGTCACCTCCTTCGTGGAACTCCGCGAGGGAACTGCATCC
>NZ_JBEYUV010000012.1:0-78232 GCF_040643685.1 Nocardioides sp. NPDC047086 | reverse complement strand
CACACCGAGGTAACTCGGTCAGCGCGACCCGAGGAGGCCGCGGCATGAGCGACCCGAAGACCGGCCAGACCGGCCAGAACGGCCAGATGAAGAAGACCGAGCGGATCGTACGTCCCCAGGGCGGCCCCGGCCCGATGGGTGCCGGCGGTGCGGTGGGGGACAAGGCGATGAACTTCGTCCCCTCGGCGAAACGACTCCTGACACGGATGGCGCCCTACAGGATCCACGCCTTCGCCACCATCGGCCTGGCCGCGATCAGCGTCACCCTGATGTCGCTGGGGCCGTGGCTGCTGGGCAAGGCGACCAACATCATCTTCGGCGGCGTCTTCTCCCGGCAGTTGCCGGCGGGGATCACCCAGGAGGAGGCCGTCGAGGGCCTGCGTGCCCAGGGCGACGACAAGCTCGCCGACATGCTCTCCGGGATGGACTACGTCACCCCGGGCCAGGGGGTCGACTTCGACGCCCTGCGCAGCGCACTGCTCGTCGTGCTCGCGGTCTACCTCATCGCGTCCCTGCTCTCCTTCGTGCAGGGCTGGATCCTCAACTCCGTCGTCCAGGGCACCGTGAAGGGCCTGCGCGAGGACGTCGAGAAGAAGGTCCACAGCGTCCCGCTGTCCTACTTCGACAAGCAACCGCGAGGTGAGCTGCTCAGCCGGGTCACCAACGACATCGACAACATCAGCCAGACCTTGCAGCAGACCTTCAGCCAGGTGCTGACCGCGCTGTTCACGCTGGTCACCGTGTTGTTCATGATGTTCTGGATCAGCCCGGTGCTGGCCTTGATCGCGCTGCTCGCGGTGCCGGTCTCGCTGGTGGTGACCGGCGCGGTGATGAAGCGGTCGCAGGGCCAGTTCGTGGCCCAGTGGCGTCACACCGGCAAGCTCAACGGCCACATCGAGGAGACCTTCTCCGGTCACGACCTGGTCAAGGTCTTCGGGCGTCAGGAGGAGGTCGAGAAGACCTTCGCGGAGGAGAACGACAAGCTCTTCGCCGCGTCCTTCAAAGCCCAGTTCATCAGCGGGATCCTGATGCCGCTGATGATGTTCGTCGGCAACCTGATGTTCGTGGTGGTCTGCGTGGTCGGGTCGCTCCGCGTCGCCAGCGGGGCCCTGAGCCTGGGTGAGCTGCAGGCCTTCATCCAGTACTCGCGCCAGTTCACCCAGCCCATCACCACCCTGGCCTCGATGATGAACCTGCTCCAGTCGGGCGTGGCCTCGGCCGAGCGCGTCTTCGAGCTCCTTGACGCCGAGGAGGAGTCGGTCGACGCCGGTGCCGCGCCAATGGGCACCGACGGTGGCGGCGAGGTCCGCTTCGAGCACGTCTCGTTCTCCTACGACAAGGACAAGCCCCTCATCGAGGATCTCTCCCTGGTGGCCCGCCCGGGGCAGACGGTCGCGATCGTCGGTCCCACCGGGGCCGGCAAGACCACGTTGGTCAACCTGATCATGAGGTTCTACGAGCTCGACGCCGGCCGGATCACCCTCGACGGCGTCGACATCGCCTCGATCCCACGGGCCGACCTGCGCGAACGCACCGGCATGGTGCTCCAGGACACCTGGCTCTTCGAGGGCACGATCCGTGACAACATCCGCTACGGCCGGCCGGACGCGACCGAGGAGGAGCTCCTCGAGGCGGCCCGGGCGACGTACGTCGACAGGTTCGTGCACTCGCTTCCCGACGGCTACGACACCCTGATCACCGACCAGGGCGGCAACCTCTCGGCGGGCGAGCGGCAGCTGGTCACCATCGCGCGGGCCTTCCTCGCCGAGCCCTCGCTGCTGATCCTCGATGAGGCCACCTCCTCGGTCGACACCCGCACCGAGCTGCTCCTGCAGCACGCCATGGCGGCGCTGCGCTCGGACCGTACGTCCTTCGTGATCGCCCACCGGCTCTCCACGATCCGCGACGCCGACCTGATCCTGGTCATGCGCGACGGCGCGATCGTCGAGCAGGGCAACCATGCCGAGCTGCTCGAGGCCGGCGGAGCGTACGCCGAGCTCTATCAGTCGCAGTTCAGCCACCCGATCGTCGAGGAGGAGCCGGTCGCCTGATCGCTGGTCGAGCCGCCGGAGCCGCTAGGCGGAGGCGTGTCGAGACCAACACAGTCCTGTCGAGCGTAGATGCGACCGTGTTGGTTTCGACACGCTCGCTGGCGCTCGCGGCTCAACCAGCGGGAAAACCCTTTGAACCCCGCCGGCTTCGACGTCTACCGTTGAGGCACACGGGAAAGGAGGTGATCCGATCAGATGAAGAACGATTGGATGCGTGAGGTGGCTGCTCGCTAGCAGCCCTCCAACCATGGATGGGGAGCTGGCAATCCAACGGCAGCCACCCGACCCGCAGGCGTACCGGACTCATCCACCGGGTCGGCCACCTGGCCCGCCTGCGGGTCGCCCCGTTTTCGGGCAGCGGCCAGGCACCCGCGACAAGTTGTGTTTAACAACTAAACCGACGTACATTGGTTGACGATATTCAACCAGTTTCGCGTGAGAGCCGAGTCCACACTTGTCAGAGTCCCAGCAGTCCTCGCAGGCCATCGCGGCGCCGCAGATGACCCACCGCCAGATCATGGAGGTCCTCTCGGGCCTGCTGATGGCGCTCTTCGTCGCCATGCTCTCCAGCACGTCGGTCGCCAACGCGTTGCCGCGGATCGTCACCGACCTCGACGGCACCCAGGGCGGCTACACCTGGATCGTCGTCTCGAGCATGCTGGCGATGACCGCGACCACGCCGATCTGGGGCAAGCTCGCCGACCTCTACAACAAGAAGGTCCTGGTCCAGGTCGCACTCGGCCTCTTCATCGTCGGCTCGGCGATCTGCGGTCTGGCCCCGTCGATGCCCGTGATCATCACCGGTCGCGTCATCGCCGGCCTCGGCATGGGCGGCATCGTCGCGCTGATCCAGGTGATCATCGCGATGATCGTCTCCCCGCGTGAGCGCGGCCGCTACTCCGGCTACATCGGTGCCGTCTTCGCGCTCGCCACCGTCATCGGCCCGCTCGTCGGCGGCGTGATCGTCGACTCCCCGGTCGGCTGGCCGGGCGTCTTCTACGTCGGCGTGCCCTTCGCCGTGGTCGCCTTCATCCTGCTGCAGAAGACCCTGCACCTCCCGCACGTACGCCGCGAGGTCAGCATCGACTACCTCGGCGCGTTCCTGCTGGTCGCCGGCGTCTCCACGCTGCTGATCTGGGTCACCCTCGGCGGCGACTCCTTCGCGTGGACCTCGCCGATGTCGTACGCCCTGGTCGCCGGCAGCGTCGTCGTGCTGGCCCTCGCGATCCTGGTCGAGGGCAGGTTCGCCAAGGAGCCGATCATCCCGCTGCGGCTCTTCCGCGACCGCACGATGGTCCTCTCCACCCTCGCCTCGTTCTTCGTCGGTGCCGGGATGTTCGGTGCGACGGTCTACCTGCAGCAGTACTTCCAGACCGCTCGCGGGATGACGCCGACCCACGCCGGCCTGATGTCGATCTGCATGGTGCTCGGGCTCTCCGGTGCGGGCATGGTCACCGGGCGCCTGATCAGCTCCACCGGACGCTGGAAGCGCTACCTGGTCTTCGGCGGCATCATGCTGCCGATCGGGCTCTACCTGCTCAGCACGATCGACGAGCAGACCAACCTGGCCCTGGTCGGCGCCTTCATGGCCGTCGTCGGCCTCGGCGTCGGTGCCACCAACCAGAACCTCGTCCTCGCGGTGCAGAACAACCTCGACACCAAGGACATGGGTGCGGGCTCCTCGGTCGTCGCCTTCTTCCGGTCGATGGGCGGCTCGATGGGCATCGCCGCGCTCGGCGCCGTGCTCTCCCACCGGGTCGAGGACGTCATCACCGACGGCATCCCCGAGCTGGTGGCCAGCGGAAAGGTCACTCCTGAGGAGCTCCAGAGCCTGCAGAGCGGCGGGCTCGCCGACCCGGCGAGCATGCCGAGCGCGATGCAGGCCCTCTACGAGCACGCCTTCGCCGTCGCCACCGCCGATCTCTTCCTGGTCGCCATCCCGTGCGCGGTCATCGCGCTGGTGGCGATCCTGGGTATCAAGGAGGTCCCGCTCAAGACTACGATCAAGGACCTCACCGACGATGAGATCGCTCCCGAGGTCGCCGCGGAGCTGGAGGCGGGCGGAGCGGCCCGGAGATGACAGGGATGACAGCCATGGACGACGCCGCCCAGGGCGAGCACATCGACGACGGCCCTCGCGCCGAGTCGCTCAGCCGGCTCGAGGCCGAGGTCGGTGTGCTGGTGTGGAGGGCCAAGCGAGCCATGAAGGTACGCGGCCGGATGCTCCACCCGGACCTTCCTCCCGGCGGTTACATGATGCTGACCTGGATCGCCGAGCGTGGACCGGTACGCGCCTCCGCGCTGGTCGACGGGCTCGGGATCGACAAGGGCGCGGTCAGCCGGATGGTGCAGGCCATGATCGACCTGGGGCTGCTCGAACGTCATCCCGACCCCGAGGACGGGCGGGCCAGTCTGGTCTCGGTGACGGCCGAGGCCCGGGACGGGCTCGACCGCGTGACACGGGAGCGTCGCGTACGTTTCAACGACCGGCTGGCCGACTGGAGTCCGGGCGAGATCGACCGGCTCAGCGCTATGCTTTCGAGATACAACGAAGCCCTAGAACGCCAGGGCTCCTAGGGGATCACGCTGTGCTGGTCTCTCCTGCAGGCCGACGTCGTTCGGGACACACCCTGCTGGGTTCGGTTTTTCTGACTGATTCAAGGATGTAGGATTAGCCCGTGAGCGATCTCATCGACACCACCGAGATGTACCTCCGCACCATCTATGAGCTGGTCGAAGAGGGAATCGTTCCGCTGCGTGCCCGCATCGCCGAGCGCCTGCACCAGTCCGGCCCGACGGTCTCCCAGACCGTCGCCCGGATGGAGCGCGACGGCCTGCTCACCGTCGAGGGTGACCGGCATCTGCAGCTCACCGACGAGGGCCTTCGCCTGGCCACCCGGGTGATGCGCAAGCACCGTCTCGCCGAGCGGTTGCTCACCGACGTCATCGGCCTCGACTGGGAGCTCGTCCACGAGGAGGCGTGCCGCTGGGAGCACGTCATGTCGGACACCGTCGAGAAGCGACTGCTCGACCTGCTCGGCGACCCGACCGAGTCTCCGTACGGCAACCCGATCCCCGGTCTCGACGAGCTCGGCGGCAAGCCCGCCGACGAGGACTTCATGGCCGGCGTCCAGTCGCTCACGGCCGCGGCGGGATCCGAGCGCGCCACCGTCCTGGTGCGCCGCATCTCCGAGGAGATGCAGAAGGACGAGTCGCTGATGAGCGCCTTGCGCCGGGTCGGCGCGACCCCGGACCAGACCGTCGCCATCAAGGCGACCCCCGACGGGGTCCTGCTCGGCTCCGGTGGGGAGACCGCGGAGATCATCCCCGAGGCCGCGGACCATATCTTCGTAAAGGCCCTCTGACCCGCCAATACGCCGCCGATCGGCTCTACGAGTCGTCGTCGATGTGGCAACGGGGCACCCACTTTTGCAACCGTGGGTGAAATTCTCTCGACGTCGGCAGAATCTGGCACATGACTCTGGACCGATTACGTCATCGATGCTTATGTTTGACGTGCAAGGCCTGCTGGAGGGAGACGTTCAGCAGTTGTCATGTCGAGACTTGCGGGGGTCTCCGGAGGGGAGAGCTCTATGGAGGTCGTTCATCTGCCCGCTCGCGGTCGCGAGCTGGATGAGACGTTCCGCCCAGTCGCCGTCCACCACACCGACACCGGCCTGACCCGTCACCTCGAGCGCGGCGAGGAGATCGTGCTCACCGACCTCGGTGGTGACTACCACAGCGCCAAGGTGCTGCTGATCGACGAAGGCCCGGTCTACCACTTCTTCATCGGGGCCAGACTCTCCGTCGACGAGGCCGCCGGCCGCATGGCCGACCTGTCGATCCAGTCACGCTCCGCCTGAGCCGCTGGCTCTGCTCTGTGCCAAGGTGGTGAGGAACTCGCTGGTCCCGACCTCCAGCTTGTACGCAGCCTCACCATCACCCCTGGTGGCGCCACGGTTCACGATGACGACCGGGATCCCGGCCTTCGCCGCCCGGCGTACGAACCGATAGCCACTCATCACCGCCAGACTCGAGCCCGCGACGAGCAGCACGCCGCCCTTCCCCTCCTGCTGCTCGCCGCGGACCTCGGCGAGCGCGTCGACCGCGTCCATGCACCGGGCGACCCGGTCCTTGGGGACGTTCTCACCGAAGAAGACGACGTCCGGTTTGAGGATGCCGCCACAGATCTCGCAGTCGGGCACGACGAAGTCCTGCGTCTCCTCGAGTGCGACGTCACCGTCCGGCCGGCTCTCCACGTCCGCGTGCGCCTCGGCCCAGCCCGCGTTGAGCGCCTCCATCCGCTCCTGGAGGTCGCGCCGCGGGCTCAGCGTGCGGCAGGACAGACAGATCACGTCGGCGACCCGGCCGTGCAGCGTCACGATCCGGCCGCTCCTGGCCAGTTGCGGCGCCGCCTGCTCGTGCAGGCCGTCGACGTTCTGGGTGATCAGCAGCTCGGGATCGATCGCAGCCAGGGCGCGATGACCGGCGTTCGGCACCGCGCTGCCCATCCGTCGCCAGCCGAGATGGCTGCGCGCCCAGTAGCGCTGCCGCTCCTGCGGGCCCGAGATGAACTGCTGGTACGTCATCGGCTGCCGCGACGGGCTGCCCGGGCTGCGGTAGTCGGGGATCCCTGAGTCGGTCGAGACGCCGGCCCCGGTCAGCACCACGAGGCGCCGGTCCTGGAGGAGGGCCAGAGCTGCAGCGTACGAGTCGGTGTTGCTCGCCTCCGGGGCGAGGGTCACGAGGCGTACCTGCCCTCGGCGCGAGCCTTGCGCTTCGCGGCCTCGACCTCACGGTTCTTCTTGGGGGCGTTGGTGACCAGATCGTCGAGGAGATGGCGGGTGATGTGGGCGATCTCGGCGACGGCGTGGTCGAACGCCTCCTGGTTGGCGGCAGAAGGCTTGGTCGTGCCGCTCACCTTGCGTACGAACTGCAGGGCGGCAGCGGCGACCTCGTCGTTGGTGGCGGGCGGCTCGAAGTTGTGGAGCGGACGGATGTTGCGGCACATGCCTTCCACGGTACCTGGATCGAGGCGACGGTTACCGGGATCGGCCAGGGGTGTGGGAGGGGGCCTGGCCGCGCGGGTGCGGAGGCATCGGCCCGCCGTTGGGCATCGTCCCCTTGGCTTTCCTCGCGTCGTCGGCGGGAGGAGCCGGCCGCGGTACGACGCCGTCCTCGAGCAGCTTGCTCGCCATCAGGGCAGCCTGGGTGCGGTGGCTGACGCCGAGCTTGGCGAGCAGACCGGTGATGTGGTTCTTCACGGTCTTCTCCGCCAGCACCAGGCGGTCGGCGATCTGCCGGTTGGAGATCCCCTCGGCGAGCAGGACCAGGATCCGGCGCTGCTGCGGAGTCAGGTCGGCGACCACCTCGTGCATCCGACGGCGCGCCTCGACGTTGTGGACCACCTTGGCGGCCGCCTCGGGGTCGAAGAGGGTGTGGCCGCTGGCCACCAGGCGTACGCCCGAGACCAGGCTCGTCGCCTCGATCTGCTTGAGCACGTAACCGGCCGCCCCGGCCATGATCGCCTGGCTCATCACCTCGTCGTCGGCGTCGGTGGCCAGGATCATGCAGCGGATGTCGCTCTTCAGCGCCAGCGCCTCGCGGCACAGCGCCACACCGGAAGCGTCGGGCAGGCGGGCGTCGAGGATGAGTACGTCAGGACGGAGCGTCGCGATCAGCGGTCGTGCCTCGGCGGCGGTGCGGGCCTCACCGACAACCTCGATGTCCGGTTCGGGCGACAGGACCGTACGCACGCCGACACGCACGACGTCATGACCGTCGGCCAGCAGAACGCTGATCACCGCGTCGCCCACAGGCTCGTCTCACTCATCTCGTGGTTGGGGATGGTGCCTGGTCGTTCACTCAAATGCCGATTCACCGAAAGAAACCGCTCAAGAGTATCCCTACTGATGCAACATTTGATCACTGAAAGACCCGTGCCGTCTCGGATTTCGTTGCTTCTGGAAAGGTAGCGGTCATGACGTCATCTCGCGATCTCGACATCGTCCTGTTCGGCGCGACCGGATTCACCGGCGGTCTGGTGGCCGGATATCTGGCCGAGCACGCTCCCGCGGGACTGCGCTGGGCGCTCGCGGGCCGTTCCCTGTCGCGGCTCGAGGCCGTGCGCGACTCCCTTGGCTCCGCCGCCGACGTCGAGCTCCTCCAGGCCGACGTCCACGATGCCTCGTCGCTGGCCGCGCTGGCGGCTCGCGCGCGCGTCGTGATCACCACGGTCGGGCCCTACCTGGAGTTCGGCGAGCCGCTCGTCAAGGCCTGCGCCGAGGCCGGCACCGACTACGTCGACCTCACGGGGGAGCCCGAGTTCGTCGACCGGATGTTCGTGAAGTACGACGCCGTCGCCCGTGCCAACGGCGCCCGGATCGTGCACGCCTGCGGGTTCGACTCGATCCCGCACGACCTCGGTGCCTTCTACACGGTGCGCGAGCTCGCCGCCGGCGGGAAGATCACCGGGCCGCTCACGATGAAGGGCGTCGTCCGCTCCAACGCCACCTTCTCTGGCGGCACCTTCCACTCGGCACTGGGGCAGATGTCGCGTCCCCGGGAGATGGCGGCGGCGTCGCGCGAGCGCCGGGCGCTCGAGGTACGGCCGGAGGGGCGTACGTCTCGACCGGCGAAGCCGGTCTTCGGCAGGGATCGCGAGCTGGGCCACTGGCTGCTGCCGTTGCCGACCATCGACCCGTTCATCGTCGCCCGCTCCGGGCGGGCCCTGGAGGCGTACGGCCCGGCCTTCACCTACTCGCACTTCGCCGGGACCAAGACACTGAGGTACGCCGTCGGTGGCGTGGTCGGTGTCGCCGGCCTCGCCCTCGCGATGCAGGTGCCGCCGCTGCGGGCCAAGCTCGGTGAGCGGGTCAAGCAGGGAACCGGCCCCTCCGAGGGTCGCCGGGAGAAGTCCTGGTTCACCGTCGACTTCGTCGCCGAGACCGATGGCCGGACCATCCACACCAAGGTGTCGGGAGGCGACCCCGGCTACACCGAGACCTCGAAGATGCTCGCCGAGTCGGCCCTGTGCCTCGCCTTCGACACGCTCCCCGAGACCGCCGGTTCGGTGACCACCGCGGTCGCGATGGGCGACGCGCTCCTGACTCGACTGCAGGCTGCCGGGATCCGGTTCGAGGTCATCGGCGCGTCGGAGGGCGCGGCCTCATAGGGAAATGTCTGGAATTGGTGCCCCAGGCAAGAGTCGAACTTGCGACCTTTCGCTTAGGAGGCGGCTGCTCTATCCACTGAGCTACTGGGGCATTCGCGGATATCTTGCCATGGTGGCAGGCAATACTACGGTTTGGGGTTCGATGCGGTCAGGGGTCAAACTTGGGGCCCTCGCGTAGGTTGAGTCACCGTCGACTCAACCCGAATCCCCCCAATGACAAGCGACGAGTGACGGTGATCTATGCCTGACGCCTCCATGCCTCCCCGACGTGGGGGTGCGGACTCAGGCTCCGGCGTGTCCGGATTCGAGTGGATGTACGGCGCCGACGAGGCCGCGAGCGACGAGTCCGGGGAGACTCGCGCCGGCCGTGGTGCTCGGGTCGCCGACGTACCGACCGACCAGCCGTCGGCGGAGCCCGGTGGTGGACGGCGGGCCGCGCGTCCGCATTCGGACTTCGTGTCGCCACCGCCTCCGGGGCCGGGATCGTCGGGAGGTGGCCGTCGGGCTGCGCGTCCTGCGCGTCAGGAGCAGCCTGAGCCTCCCGCCGTCGAGCCGCTGCGCGCGGAGCCGGTGCGGCGGGAGCCGACCCGGGCCGAGCGCTATCAGGCGCTGGGCCGGGGGACCTCGGGGCCGACGCCTGCCCCGCCCGTCCCTCAGGAGTGGAACGCCCCCGACGAGACCGCCGTGGCCCCGCCGTTGCGCGAGACTCCGCGTCCCGCGCGCCGAATACCCCCGCCGCCGGCCCCCGCGCCCGCCGCCGAGGAGACCGCGATCGCGCCGGTGCCGGAGTGGTATCGCCAGGATCCTCACCCGGCTCCTCCTGCGCCCCAGGCCCCCGATCAGCAGCTCGCCCCGCCAGCCGCCCGCGAGTTCGACTGGAACGATCCCGGTGCGACCACCGTCGCGCCCCGGCCGGATCCAGCCGACCGGCCCCGAGGTCGTACGTCCTCCCGCGATGAGCTGCACGAAGCCCGCCACGAGGCGTACCCCTCGCCGGGGCGCCGAGGCGCTGCGTACGAGTCCGGGTACGACGACGAGCCCTATGACGATTATCCGCCCCAGGGTGGCTACGACGAGCCCTACGCCCCTTACCCTGACGACGAGCGCGATGAGCGCGACAAGCCGCGGATCAGCGTGTGGCAGGTGCTCAGCTCGACCTTGCTCGTGCTGGCGCTGATCGTCGGACTGTTCACGGTCTACACGTACCGCCACTTGCGGTCGAACATCAGCACCGTCAGTCTTGGTGAGGACGCTGCTGATATCGGCCCGAAGGAACCGATCAACATCCTCGTGATGGGATCTGACAGCCGCGACTGCAAGGGTTGCGGCCTCGACGGCGAGAGTGGTGGCGGCTCGGACACCACCATCCTGTTGCACCTTTCCGCGAACCGTGAGTTCGCCTACGGCGTCTCCATCCCGCGCGACACGATGGTCAACCGACCCTCCTGCAAGACGGAGGACGGGAAGACCGACCCTGCTGACTACGTGCAGTGGAACGCTGCATACGAAACCGGGGGTCCGACGTGCACCGTTGAGCAGGTGGAGTCAGTGGCTGATGAGATGTGCGGTGAGAAGTGTGACATCACCATCAACCATCTCGTCGTCGTCGATTTCGGAAGCTTCAAGGGAATGGTCGATGCCATCGACGGCGTCGACGTGTGTCTTCCGGAGGCGGTGGATGACAGCTACACGGGCGCGAAATTCAAGGCGGGCCCACAGAAGCTGAACGGCAAGGAAGCGCTTCAGTACGTTCGCATGCGCCATGTCTTCGGTGACGGAAGCGACCTTTTGCGGGCGAAGCGCCAGCAGGCGTTCATCGGCTCGATGGCGGCGAAACTGCTCTCCGGCGACACCTTGTCGAGTCCGACGAAGGTCCTCGGCTTCCTGAATGCGGCCACCAAGGGCCTCACGATGGACGAGGGTCTCAAGGACAACCTCGACACGATGGCCAAGATCGGTGCCGGATTCCAGAGCATCGGGATGGAGAACATCAAGTTCCTCACCATCCCCGTGGCGACAGACCCGCAGAACGATAACCGAGTCGTCCTCGACGAGGAGAAGGCCAAGAACGTCTGGAAGGCCATCGCGAACGACAAGCCGCTGACCAAGAAGATCGCGGCAGGATCGCTGGACGCCGGGCAGGCCTCGGGCGACAAGGACAAGAAGAAGTCCGACGACTCGAGTGAGGGCACCGACGGCGAGACCGCTGGCTCCGAGCCGTCCGAAGAGGCATCTTCTTCGGGGGACTCCTCCGGTGACGCGTCTGGCAGCGCCAGCAGCGGAGCGACCGAGGAGGAACTCGCCGAGATCGCCGAGCAGGCCAAGGCTGAGCGCGAGCGTGCGGGTCTCTGCTGATGACCGATCCTGACGAGGTCGAGGAGCCGGAGTGGAAGCGCAAGCAGAGGCTGGCGCGGATCTTCGGTGACGTACTCCCCGAGACGACCAGCGACGAGCGGGACTCGTCGGCGGAGTCGGAGGAGTCGGCCTCGGACCGCTGGCTGAAATCGCAGGTGCCGCCTCACCACGGTGGGTGAGACGGCACCTGCCGAAGCGGAGCCCGACGCTATCCGTTCTGGCGCGGATGCGTCAGCGGACGCTGAGGCTGTCGCGGATCTGCTTGAGGATGTCGATCTCGGTCTCGCCCGGGTCGGGGTCCGGGAAGTAGCGCTCCTTGGCGGCGGTGTAGGGCTTCACGATCATGAAGTAGACGACCGCGGCCATGATGACGAAGGCGATCACCGCGGTGAACCAGTCGCCGAGGTGGATGCCATAGGGCTTCCAGTTGGAGAAGTCAGGCGTGCCGCCGAGCTTGCCGACCAGATCCATGATCACCGCGACGGTGGCTGTGACGACCGTGGCGAACGCGCCGCCCATGATGAAGGCGACCGCTAGTTTGATCAGGTCGCCCTGGAGCAGGAACTTCTTGAAACCGTCCATGTCTTGCTTTCTCCTGTTGCTCATTGTGTGAGGTGAAGGAGACCCCGGATGTGGCGTGCGTTGGCCGTCAGTAGGCAAAGGTGAGATAGCCACCCACCCCTGCTGATGTGACGTCCTCGACGCTGTCCTCGGCGACTCCGACGATGACCAGACGCCCCGCCGAAGCGTTCGTGACGCCAAATCCGTCGGTCTTTCCCTGTGCCATGGAATCATCCCGGCTCGCCTCCGAGGCTTGCGGGAGGCTGAGGATCAGCGTGTCGGTGGTGACCTGGGCGGTCTGGGCGGTGGCGGGGTCGGTGGCGTAGAGGTCGACGGTGTCGCCGACGTGGAGCAACCCGGCCATCTCGGCGTCGGGAAGCCGGACCGGGACGGCCACCAGGTCGGGGTGTCCCACGGTCAGCTCCGGCCCCACGAGACGTACGTCGGTGACGGGCTCGCCGCGCCGCAGGGGCGCCGCGAGGCGCTCGCCGAGCGGCGCCTCGGCCAGGTCGGTGGGCATGCTGCCGGGGTCGGTCTCGACATCGGTGAGGTCGGCGGCGGTGAGGACCGTGCCGACCGGCAGATCTCGGGAGGCCACCGCCATCGTCGAGGTGTCGGGTGGGTCCGGCCGGGTGGCCGAGAACCCGATCGCGACCGCCGAGGCGGTCAGCAGGAACGCCAGCAGGCGTCGATGGGCGAGGACCCCGCGGCGTACGCGGCGGGAGAAGGACGTGATTCGAGTGAACATGCGGGCACGCTAAGTCGCTCTCGCGATTCCCGCATCTCGCTATCCACAGCCCCGGTCAGGTTGTGGATGGTCCTGTGGATAACCCGCTGCCGCGGGTGGTCTCAGTCCGAGGAGCCGGAGGTGGCGGGCGCCGGGGAGGAGGTGCTGCTCGAGGACGACGTTGTCGAGGACGTGGAGGACGTCGACGAGGAGGACCCCGAGCGGGAGTCGGTTCGGTAGAAGCCAGAGCCCTTGAAGACGACGCCGGCGGCGCTGAAGACCTTGCGCAGCTTGCCGCCGCACTCGGGGCACTCGGTCAGCGAGGCTTCGCTGAAGCTCTGGAACTGGTCGAAGGCGTGGCCGCACTCGGTGCAGGCGTACTGATAGGTGGGCACGTTTCTCCTAGAACAGAATCTGGCACTCGACGGGCGCGACTGCCAATATTAGCGAACGCCTAGGAGAAGCGCTGCATTCCCTCCGCGCTCGCGGCCGCACCCACGGCCCGATCGTGCTCCTCCACCGGCACCGGGACCCCGACCTCCCACGGATAGAGAAGTGCGCAGGTAAAGGTTCCGGCCGGCACCCGTGCCAGGATCCGGTCGTAGGAGCCACCGCCCCGCCCCATCCGATGGCCTTGCGAGTCGACGGCCAGGCCCGGGACGAGCACGACGTCGGCGCCGGCGATCGCCGAGACGCCCAACCGCTCCCCGCTCGGCTCCAGCAGCCCACGGGGCGCCCGGACCAGCTCTCCGTCGTAGACGGCCCAGTCCAGGTCGTTGTCCGGTAGAAGGCAGGGCAGCAGGATGCGTTTCCCGGCTGCGTCCAGCTCGTCGATAAGAGATCCGGTGCCCGGTTCGGTGCCGATCGAGACGTAGAGGGCAACCGTTGCGGCGCTGCGTACGTCTGGAATTGCAGTGACCACCTGTGACAGGGAGCGCGCCAGCGAACCCAGGCGGGGGAGCCCGATGCGCCCCCGGGTAGTCAACAACTGGTCACGTAAGGCAGTCTTGCGCCCCACGAAGTCAGCGGGGGCTGGACCATCAGAACCCGGAGGGGTGTGTGAACCCGACACAACGACAGCCTAGGCTTTCCTCTATGGGTAGCCCAGGTTTGGCCAAGGCAATGGCGAAGATGCGCGATGCCGGCGTGGAAGACGTCGCGGTGCAGACCTTCGCACATTACTACCGCCAGCTCGAGCACGGTGAGACCGGGATGATCCCGGAGGACACGATCGAGCCGGTCGACATCCCGTCGATCAGCGATGTCGAGGTCAGTGACGAGGAGGCGCACGCCGCCATCGCGACCACCGCGGTGATCAAGCTCAACGGTGGCCTCGGCACCTCGATGGGCATGGACCGCGCGAAGTCGCTGCTGTGCGTGCGCAAGGGCCTGAGCTTCCTGGACGTGATCGCCCGCCAGATCCTGCACATGCGCGAGAAGTACGACGTACGTCTCCCGCTGCTGCTGATGAACTCCTTCCGCACCTCCGAGGACAGCCTGGCCGCGCTCGAGCGCTACCAGGACCTGCCGGTCGAGGGCCTGCCGCTGGAGTTCCTGCAGAACCGCGAGCCGCGCCTGCTCGTCGACGACCTGAGCCCGGTCGAGTGGCCGAAGGATCCCGAGCTCGAGTGGTGCCCGCCGGGCCACGGCGACATCTACACCGCGCTGCTCGACACCGGGCTCCTCGACCAGCTCATCGAGCAGGGCTACGAGCGGGTCTTCGTCTCCAACTCCGACAACCTCGGCGCCGTCCCCGACGAGAAGGTCGCCGGCTGGTTCGCCAAGTCCGGTGCCCCCTTCGCCATCGAGGCCGTACGCCGCACCCCGAGCGACCGCAAGGGCGGTCACTTCGCGCGCCGCAAGTCCGACGGCCGTCTCATCCTGCGCGAGACCGCGCAGACCCGCGACGAGGACAAGGTGGCGCTGCAGGACCTCAGCCGCCACAAGTACTGCTCGACCAACAACATCTGGTTCGACCTCAAGGCGCTCAAGAAGGTCCTCTCCGAGCGTGACGGCATCCTCGGCCTGCCGCTGATCCGCAACGAGAAGACCGTCGATCCCGCCGACCCGAAGACCCCGAAGGTCGTCCAGATCGAGACCGCCATGGGGGCCGCGATCGAGGTCTTCGAGGGCTCCCAGCTGATCGAGGTCGGGCGCGACCGGTTCGTGCCGGTCAAGACGACCAACGACCTGCTGGTCCTCCGCTCCGACGTCTACGACATCGGCGAGAACTTCGTGCTCGACCAGGTCGCCGACGAGGTGCCCTTCATCGACCTCGACGGCGACTACTACAAGTACGTCGCCAGCTTCGACGAGCGCTTCCCGGAAGGTGCGCCGTCGTTGCGTAAGGCGAGGTCCCTGACCGTCAACGGTGACTGGACCTTCGGCAAGGGCGTCCAGGTCATCGGTGCGGTCGAGCTCGACGGCGCCGACGCCGAACGCGTCGCTCCGGCCACAGTCCTCTCCGACTGACACCGCTGGTCTCGACACACCTCCGCCTTGCGGCTCCGGCGGCTCGACCAGCGAGGGTGACGACTAGGCTCGACGTGTGACCCCCGCTGAGTACCGCGAGCGAATCCTGGCCGACCTCGAGCCGATGCCGGCCTACCCGCAGCCCCTGATGGACTGCCTCGGGCTGGCGGTGGCCGAGGACATCCATGCCGAGGTTGCCCTACCGGGCTTCGACAACTCCTCGATGGACGGCTACGCGGTCCGCTACGCCGATGTCGCGACCGCCTCGGCGGAGGCTCCGGTGCGGCTGCCGGTGCTCGGGGAGATCGGTGCGGGGCAGGCCTCGCTGCTGGCGCTGCCGCCGGGCGCGGCGGCGAAGATCATGACCGGCGCCCCGCTGCCGACGGGTGCGGACACGGTCGTGCCGTACGAGTGGACCGACCGCGGCGTCGCCGAGGTCGAGATCCGGCGGATGCCGGAGGAGGCACAGCACGTCCGCTACGCGGGCGAGGACGTCGCCAAGGGTGACCTGCTGATCCCCGCCGGTACGGTGCTCGGCCCGCGCCACCTGGGCCTGATCGCTTCCGTCGGCCGTGCGCAGGTGGCGGTGCGCCCGCGTCCCCGGGTCGTGGTGCTCTCGACCGGCACCGAGCTGCGCGAGCCCGGCGAGACCCTGGGCCACGACTCGATCTACGACGGCAACTCCTTCCTGCTGGCCGCCGCCGCCCGCCGGGCCGGCGCGATCGCGTACCGCGTCGGGATCGTCCCCGACGAGCCGCGGGCGTTCATGACCGCACTCTCCGACCAGCTCGTCCGCGCCGACCTGGTGGTCACCTCCGGCGGCGTCTCGATGGGCGACTACGACGTGGTCAAGGAGGCGCTGACCCCGGAGGGTGTCTGGTTCGGCCCGGTGAACATGCAGCCGGGCAAGCCGCAGGGGTTCGGCCGGATCGGCGAGGAGCGGGTTCCGGTCCTCTGCCTCCCCGGCAACCCGGTTTCCTCCTTCGTCTCCTTCGAGCTCTTCGTGCTCCCGGCGCTGCGCCGGCTGATGGGCATGACCCCCGAGGCCAGGCCCGCGCGCCGCGCTGCCCTCACTCACGCGGTGCGTTCTCCGAAGGGCAAGGAGCAGTATCTCCGCGGCTGGTACGACGGCTCCCGCGCCGGCGTCTCGCCCATCGGTGGCCCGGGCTCGCACCTGATCGGCGACCTGGCCGGCGCGAACTGCCTGATCATCATCCCGCCGGAGACGACGTCGCTGGACAAGGACGCCGAGGTGGACGTGATCGAGCTGGACGTGGAGTTCTGATGGCTGACCGGTTGACCCATGTCGACGAGACCGGCGCGGCCCGGATGGTCGACGTCTCCGAGAAGGCGGTCACGGTCCGTACCGCGACCGCATCCGGGCGAGTGCTGGTGGCACCTGAGGTCATCGAGCTGCTCCGCGGTGAGGGCGTACCCAAGGGTGATGCGCTCGCCGTGGCCCGCATCGCGGGGATCATGGGCGCCAAGAAGACCCCCGACCTGATCCCGCTGTGCCACCCGCTGGCGGTCTCGGGCGTCAAGGTCGAGTTGAGCGTCGCCGACGACGCCGTCGAGATCACCGCGACCGTGAAGACCACCGACCGCACCGGTGTCGAGATGGAGGCGCTGACCGCGGTCGCCGTCGCCGGCCTCACCGTGGTCGACATGATCAAGGCCGTCGACAAACGCGCGGTCATCACCGATATCCGCGTCGAGAAGAAGACCGGTGGAAAGTCGGGGACCTGGGAGATCGGACAGAGCCAGCGATGAGCTTGAATGCGACCGTGGTCGTCGCCTCCAACCGTGCCTCGGCGGGCGTCTACGAGGACACCACCGGCCCCCTCCTGGTGGCCTTTCTGGAAGAGCTCGGATTCGTGGTCGGCCCTCCCGAGGTCGTACGCGACGGCGACCCGGTCGGCGAGGCGATCGCTCGCGCGGCCGAGGGGGGTGCGCGGGTCGTCCTCACCACCGGAGGCACGGGCCTGACCCCCACCGACCGCACTCCCGAGGTCACCCGCCCGCTGCTCGATCGTGAGATCCCGGGCATCGCCGAGGGCATCCGGGCTGCCGGAGTGGCCAAAGGGATCCCGACGGCGCTACTGTCCCGCGGTCTGGCCGGTCAGATCGGAGTGTGCGTGGTGGTGAACCTTCCCGGATCCCGGGGTGGCGTGAAGGATGCGATCGACGTGCTCCGTCCGGTGCTGCTCCACGCCGTGGAGCAGTCGGTCGGCAGTGATCACTGAGTGGGACCATCGATGACCGATCCCGGCTGGCCAGCCGTCCTCTCCCACGGCGTGGTGACCCTACGCCCTCTCGACCGCACCGACGCCAACGCCTGGACCGAGGCGCGCCGCCGCTCGGCGGCCTGGCTGCATCAGTGGGACGCCACCGTTCCGCCCGGTTCGAGCGCGCGGCCCACGACGTTCGCCAGCCTCGTACGTCGCCTTCGGCGTCAGGCCAAGCGTGGCGTGACCTATCCGTTCGCGATCGATGTCGACGGTGTTTTCGCTGGTCAGGTCACGGTCAACAACATCGTGCGAGGCTCGGCGCAGTTCGCCTCGATCGGCTACTGGATCGACCAGGGCTTCGCCGGGCGTGGGGTGATGCCGCTGGCGGTGGCGCTGGTCATCGACCACTGTTTCACCACCGCGAGGCTCCATCGGATCGAGATCTGCATCCGGCCGGAGAACTCCAACTCGCTCCGCGTCGTGGAGAAACTGGGCATCGACGAGATCGGATATGCGCCCCGATTCCTGCACATCGACGGCGCCTGGAGAGATCACCGTATCTTCGCGATAACGGTTGAAGAATGTCACCAAGGAATGCTGGTCAGGCTCGGTTTGTCACCTGAATGAGGCATTGACTCGGCGTGTCCTGCTGAAATCACACAAGTCACACGCGACACACCACTGCACGTCCGCCTACGGGCTGGTAATGGCTCCTACGCTTCTTAACGTGGACCCGAGCGCACTCATCTTCGTCGCCCTCGCCGTGGCGTGGGCGGTGTACTTGGTGCCCAAAGCGCTCGAACAGACGGCGACGGCCGAGGACGGGACCAAGAGCCGGGCCAGCGCCGCCATCTCGAAGTCCCGCCGGATCCTCGCACGGCGAGAGGCCACCGGCAAGGACTCCACCGATCTGGTGACCGAGAAGTCGTCGAAGAAGTCCGAGGTCGACGACGACGCGACCGCGGAGCCTGCTCCGCGACCCGTCCCGATGGCCGTACGCCGCCGCGCGGCTCACGCCGCGGCCAAGCGCCGTTCGATCGTCCTGGGGGTGCTTGCCTTCGGCTTGGCCGTGGTCGGCGCGCTCGCCGGCTTCGGCGTCTTCGGCCCGGTGTGGATCACGATCCCGGGTGTGCTGGTCGTCGCCTGGCTGGTCACCTGCAGGCTCAGCGTGCGCCACCAGCGCGAGGTCTGGGCACGGATCCCGTTCCCCGAGGACATCCCCGAGCCGGAGCCCGTCGCCCCGCCCCGGGTCACCTTCGACATCGACCAGGACACCGGCGACCTGGTGGCCGTCGTCGAGCACGACGACACCGGCGAGCACCTCCCCGCGGGCGCCTGGAAGCCGGTGGAGACACCGCTGCCGACGTACGTCTCCAAGGAGGCCGCGCCGCGCCGCACCGTCCGCACCATCGACCTGGACGCCACCGGCGTGTGGAGCTCGGGTCGCAACGCCGCCGACTCCGAGCTCGTCCGTCAGGCCGAGGAGGCCGAGCGCGCCGCTGCTGCGGCCGCCGAAGAGGCGCGCGGCCGCGCCACGGGCTCCTGAGGCCATCCTGATTGGGTAACACCCGCGACGAGATGCTAACGTTTCTCATCGCTTGGGGCTGTGGCGCAGTTGGTAGCGCGTCTCGTTCGCAATGAGAAGGCCAGGGGTTCGAATCCCCTCAGCTCCACCCGGTGAAAACCCCGTCTCAGTAAGCATTTCGATGCGGAACGGACGGGGTTTTCTCCTTTTCACTCGCCCGTCCCTTCGTCTCGCGTACCCCCGGCGTACCCCCGGTCCTCATTCAGCCTCTCAAGTCCGGCGCGATCAGCACCCGTGCCCAGGAAGTGGAGGTATCGGTTCGTCGTCGCGATCGACTCGTGTCCCATCCACTGCTGCACCGTTCCGACGTCGACGCCACGAGCGAGCCAGAGACATGCGGCGGTGTGTCGGAGATCGTGCAGACGTCGACCCTGGCCGGTCTGCTCCCACCTCATCGTGCGGACCACGGAGCCACGGTGAAGCAGCGCCCCGGCATCGGTCGTGAAGAGCGGATCTGACGGTTGCTTGCCGATCGTCAGGCCTCGCACGATCGGCAGGACACGGTTAGCGAGAGGGACTCGACGAGACCGGCGACCCTTTGTGGACTTCGTTTCGATGCCCTCGGACCGTGACCGACGCACCATCAGGCCGGGCGTCGGAATCTCCATCACGTCCGAGACCGTCATAGCCCGCGCCTCACCCCAGCGGAGCCCAGTCCAGCCGAGCACCAAGAGGATGTCGGCGAGGCGCTTGTTTCTCTCCTGCCACACCTCATAAGCCGCCTCGAGGTCGCTCTCAGGGAACGGGTTCATTTCCGTTCGCTCGTCGGATTGCTTCGGCACCTTCGCGCCAGTCACAGGGTTGACCATGATGTACCTCTCCCTGACGCACCAGGAGAAGAAGACCGACAGGCTCGCCCGGTACCTGACTACTGAGTCACCGGCCTGACCGTCTGCGAGTAGGCGTTCGAACGACCGCGCCACGTCCCGTTCTGAGACGCTGGCCACCTGCATGTTGAACATGCTCGTAGGCATGAGCCGTTCCAATGCCTGATCAGCTCGAAACGTCTTCTTGGCCACCGTCGTACGTCGGATCACGAGCCACTCAGTCAGCAACTCACGTACCCGACGCTTTCCGGCGCGAGGATCGACGCCACCGACGAGGGCAGCGCGCTCACGCGTCAGCCAGGCCTTGGCCTCACGCTGGGTGTCGAAGGTCTTTGTAGCGACCACTTCCCGGCCGCTCTTGAGGAAGGCCCGGTAGCGCCCCGAGGGTGTCTTGTGCACGCTCATGCCGCTGCCCTCTCTAGCCAAGCCTCGACGTCCGAGCGCAGGTAGCGCGGGCAGGTCTTGGACAGCCATGTCACGCGCGGGCCGTGGCCAATCTGACGCCAGCGGCACAGCGTCGAAGGAGACACGCGCATCCACGCCGCGACTTCTTCCGAAGTCAGATACTCCATCTCATCCATCTCACTGCTTCCTCTCATCGGTTGGTGTTCTTCGTCTGGGCCTTCCACTGGTCGTACTCACGGGCACGGGCTGCAGCGGCGAGAGCGAGGGCTTCGTCTCCGGGGGAGGTCCAGCCGGTGCCTTCGAAGCGCCAGGAGCCGACGACGAGGGTTGTTTCCTCATCAGCGAGGACCCAGGCTTCGAGTTCGTCGAGGTCGAGCAGGACCGCGCGGGCTTCTTCGTTGTGCTCGGCAGCGGCGCGGAGTTCGGCGTATCTGGCACGAGCACGGCGGAGACGTCCGAGGGTGATCGAGTAGCGCCGGGACTTGGTGGAGAAGTGGCCCCGGAACCCGAGCATGTGAGCCCACTTGCCGAGCAGGTCATAGGGATTGACCGTCGACTTGGCGGGCTTCTCGACCTGGCCGGGGAGCCGGTTGGAGGCCTCGTTGATCCCGTAGTGAGCCAGAGCCCGCATCGCCAGGCGGTGACACTGGCTGCCCATCGCTGCCAGGTGGGGGCGCTGGGTCTCGGCGGAGCGGATCGAGTTGGCGTCCTTCGTGGCGTACTTCGCGAGGTATCCGGCGACCTGGCCAGGGGTCAGCACGCCATCAGGGTTGTCGGTGCGGTGACCATCACGGACCACCCGCACATCGAGTTGCTTGCCCCAGCGCAGAATCCGTTCGGTGTTGTCTTCTGCGTCGACAGGTGGAGCGGTGTAGGTGACGGTGCCGGCGGCGTGCTCGACGAGCTGCGCCAGGTCGTGGCCGTCGATCGGGGCCGGCGAACCAGGACCGTCCGAGCCGTCGAGCCGGATGAGGGCGTGGAAGTGGACCAGGCCCCGGGCTTGGTATTCGGCGACCTTGGCGAACTGGACCGTGGCGAGGTGGCGGAGATCCTTCTCCTTGACCCCGAGCCGTTCGGCCAGGGCGCGGCGTAGCGCGATGGTCGTACGTCGCCACAGTTCGGGGGCGAACCACTGCCAGATGATCGCGGAGTCGGTGTCATGGCATTCGTGGCACAGTGGCGCGCCAACGATCGCGTCATCCTCAGCGTGGCGGGCCATGCACGAGATGGGTCGACCGTGGGGACAGCGAGCGCCTTTGTCTCGCGAGCGAGGGCGACACCGCGCGTTGTCGGTGTGGTGCCGGTGCGAGGGGCTGCCGAAGCCGGGAGCGGTGAAGGTGGCGAAGAGCAACGGGTTGTCTGCCACCGTGTTCGGGATCGTCTTCCCGCCCACCAGGCCCGCGTTGATCATGGCGAAGGTGTCGCGGGCGTACGTCCTCGAGCACGACGGGCACACGTCGGCGCGGCGGTTGCCGCAGGGCCGGTACAGGACCCCGAGCGGGGCATTCGCGGACGAGAACGTGCCGACGAGATCCCCGGTCGCGGGGTCGAAGGTCTCCGAGTGGCCGGTTAGGCGGATGGGGTGGGCGCAGTTCCCGACGGAGGCGAGGGTGTCGGCGAACTTGTCGAAGGTGCCGTCACGCCACCGGGCGACGATGCCCGCGGTTTGATCGGTGGTGAGCCCGGACAGATCCAGCGGCGCACCCTCCCCGAACCCAGGGAACGAGCCCCGAGCCGGAGACGATGCGTCACTGTGGATGCCCGGTGCATCCAGGGTCGAGATGGTCACGCGGCACCGTCCAGCGGCATCACGTCGAGCAGGTCGAGCAGGTCGGCAGGCTCAGGGGCACGGTCGACTCCAGCCCACCAGCCACCTGTCGCGGTGCGGGCATACGCGGCGCAGGCGAGACGGACCGGGCAGCCCGCGCAGGTCTCCTGCATCAGCTCGACCAGGACCGTGGGGGTCTCGATCGTGTCGGTTGTCCAGGGCAGCCCACGAGCCTCCCGAGTCGCGCAGGCAGCGTGCTCCATCCATGCCGGGGTGCTCATGCTGCACCCCCGAGGGCGGGAGGCTCCATCGCGCCGGGCGTGGCGGTGGGGTCGGCGGGGTAGAGCGAGGCAACGCGGCGGATCAGGTCGTCGGACCAGTAGTCGGCGCGGATGCGGTCGGTGGAACCGTCCTCGTCGATGATCCAGGCCGTGCCCTGGGCAGCCTTCAAGATCCGGTGTGCCGGGGCGAACGGGGCCATGCCGTCGCCCAGGACCATGTTGGTTTCCATCACCGAGCGCAGCCGCAGCGCGATGGTCTGGGTGAAGAGCCCGCGCATGTCGATGACCTCCTTACGGGGGTCTTGAACGAAGGCGACAACGACGACACCCACGGCGCGGCCGATGGACAGGAGCCGCTTCAACAGCCGCTCGGCCTCCTGCTTCGTGTCCCGGTCGGCGTAGGCGGTCAGTGAGGCGAGTTCGTCGATGACGAGCAAGTACAGCGGGTCACCGGGGCCGGGCTTGTGGTTGCGAGAGCGGCCGCGCATGGCCTCGGTGCGCTCATCAGCGATGCTCACGAACTCCCGCAGCATCTCGACGGCCTGCTCACCCTTGACAGCAATCTTGGTGAACAGTGGGGCACCCATGGTCAGTTCCATGCCGCCTTTGAGGTCGATCCCGTAGGCCCGGACCGCATCGACCGCGATCGCGGGAGCCAGCGAGCAGACCACACCCCACAGGAAGGAGCCCTTACCCGCGCCGGAGGCACCCACAACCAACGTGTGGCGCTGCTCGATCTGCAGGTGGAAGGGATTGCCGGACTGGCGACGACCCAGCAGGACCGACTCTGTTTGCATTCGAGGCTCAGGCAACGCGGCGACCGTGGGGGTCTTGATCAGGTCGCGCATGACGAGCTCGAAGATCACCGTCGAGCCGGTGCGGCGCTTGGGCGGGTAGACCCGGTATGCGTCGGCTGAGTGGGTGGCGGCGAGTTTGGGGGCGAAGGCTTCGAGGTCGGCCAGGGCCTGGCCTCGACGGGTCTTGACCCGCAGGGTCACCGAGTGCGCGGAGGTCTTAACCCGCTTGAGTCTGGGATCGCGCCACTTCTCGATGGACTCCTCACCCACGCCCATCCGCTTGACTCGCTTCGTGCGGCGCTTGGAGAGGCCTGCCTCGCGGGCGACGGCCTTCCAGGTGACCCGCAGGACCAGCCACCACCAGACGCGGCGGCCGATCGAGGCCACCCAGCCGAGGACGGCCAGGGTCCGGGCTCGGGTCGGTTTGATCGCGACCAGGACCGTGACCACCGCAGCGGCACCGGCGAGACCGGCGAGGCTGTAGAGGATCGACTCGTTCATCACATGCTCCCTTCGTTTCGTGCTGTCGAGCTGTTGGAGGTTGAGACCCGCCAGCCGCCACGGCTTCCCTTCCGCGACGACTGGCGGGCGAATGTGGGGCGTGCTCACAGACCGGCCGCTTTGCCGCGACAGATGGAGCACACCGGGGTGGAGAGATCGGGGTAGTCCCAGGTCCAGGCGGTCCCGGCGTTGGGTTGCCCGCACAGGGTGTGATCGGCGTTGAGTCCGGCCAGGTGAGCCGGGTCGGACCCGTCGCCGATCCGCACCAGGTAGAGGCTCATAGCGCTCAGGCGGCCTTGGAGGCAGCAGCGCCAGCGGCGGGCTTGCGCGCCGCGCCGGGGGCGTCCATCCCCGTGGCCGTGAGCGACCACTGCAACTTGGGGCGGTTGCCGGAGTCGTCGATCCAGGGGACCGCGACGAGGTTGGCGAACTCGACCGGGATGAACGGCAGACCGGTGTCGTTGGCCGGGGGCACCGGCTGGTGCTTGGCGAGGATCTTGACGTTGACGGTCTTGTCGTTCTTGCCCGCCTCGGGGTCGGCATCGAGGACCGGCACGGTCCAGGTCGGGAGGCCGGTCTCCTTGTCGATCTTCTGCGGCCGGGTTCCGTCCGGGAGCGGGGCCTGGTCCCAGTCCTGGACCGGCTCGACCGCGCCCACGATGAACGCGCCTGCCGGGAAGACCTGCTCGATGGTGAGGTTCATCCTCCGCTGAATCGCCATTGCTCTACTCCTTGGGTTGCGGGCGGGGTCTGTGTTCCGCCTCACATCCATATAACAACTGTTAGGTCGTGCATGTCAACTGTTATCTCAGACTTTCTCGCTCAATTTCGCCGGATCTGGCGGCGGCGTGGGACAGTTGTCATGACAGTTGTTATTCGAGAGCGGCCGAACTGATCGGCGCGGAGGCAGACATGAGCGACCACGACGGGCGAGGCACGCAGCAGGAGCGCATTACGCGCGACGTGCGTACGCAGATCGAGGCTGGCGTCCTCCGTGACGGCGAGTCCTTGCCGTCGACGCGCGAACTCGCCGCCAAGTGGGAGACAAGCGTCTTCACCGTGAGCCAGGCGTTGAAGGTCCTCGCCGAAGAGGGGTTGATCGAGAACGTGTCACGCTCCCGCCGAGTGGTGCGCTACGAGCGGCCGCAAGCAGATGCCCAGCCAACACGTACGCCGCGCGCCATCCTCATCGGTGGCTACGCCGGGAGTGGCAAGACCGAGCTAGGGCGGATCTTCACCCGCCTGACCGGGTGGCCGATCATCGACAAGGACACGACGACGCGACCTGTGGTCGAGGCCGCTCTAGAGGCGATGGGCGCACAGCCGAGCGACCGCGAGTCAGAGATCTACCTGTCGAAGATCCGGCCGCGCGAGTATGAAGCTCTCATGGCCACTGCCCACGAGAACACCATGTGTGGGGCGGGCGTGATCATCACTGCGCCGTTCATTCGAGAGTTCTCGGATGAGGCGTGGCTGCGCCGGGAGCGCGGGCAGTTCGCCGATGACGGGGTGCCTGTCTCGGTGGTGTGGGTTTCATGCGATGCCGAGAGCATGTTGACCTACCTCCGGCGTCGGGGAGTCGCCCGCGACGCGCACAAACTCGCCCACTGGGACGAGTACCTCGCCGGGGTCGACCTCGACTTCCGTCCGGCCGGGGAGCATCACGTGATCGACAACTCGATCAGCGCCGAGCCGCTCAGGGACCAGGCCGAGAAGTTGCTAGCCGGACTGGCGGAAGCGACCAACTGATGCAGCGCGGGGTCATCCTCTACGGCCCGCCAGCAGCAGGCAAGGACACCATCGATGGCGCCTTGCGGAAGGTGTCGCCGGAGTACGTCCACTTCGAGCGGCTCAAGGTTGGGCCAGGGCGGACGGTTGGCTATCGGCTTGCCGACGACGGAGCGCTTACGGCGCTGAGGGAGTGGGGTGGGATCGTCTGGGAGAACCAGCGATACGGGGCCACGTACGTTGTCGACGAGCCCGGGTTGCTCGACGCCCTGACGCGGGGCGTACCGATCATCCATCTCGGGCAGTCCGCAGCGGTGGAGGCCATGCGTGGATTCGACGCTCCCGTCTCCTGGACCGTCGTCGAACTCACCTGCCCGGAGTCCATCGCCCTAGAGCGACTTCGAGCACGCGGCAGCCACGATCTAGACGAACGCATCGACGCTTGGCGCGAGACTCCGAGACTCCCGACCGCAGACGTCAGGATCGACACCAGCGAGACAGAGCCCGAAGAGGCAGCGCGCCGGATCGATCGAGTCGTCCGGCCGGTTTCGTGAGAACTTTCTCTACTGACTCAAGGCGGCCTTCGGCCGCGAGCGCGGCCTCCGGGGGCGTGCGGCCTGGCGGCCGGTCCCCCTACGTGCCGCGCAAATGAAGAAGAGCGCCCAGTCCGTAGACCAAGCGCTCACTCTCCAACCGTCGACCCGATCGACCGACCCGCTAGCCGTCCGGGACCCTGCACCCCGACGCCGACAAGGCCGACACGTTCAGCAGCTCGACGACCCGGCCCGCATCGTCACATACGCATCCCGTGCCACCGGCGATCACCGTCACGTCGGCCGCCAGGCACGGCAAGAGGCTGGCGACGAGGGGAGGGGACCGCCGCTACCGGCAGGGACATACCCCGCGATGCTCCCAGAGCGATGTAGTTAGGCAGCGTGGGGGCAAGCCCCCAGACCCCCGCCAAGGGGGCCAGATGCCGGACTGAGTAACGCTCCGCCCCCGCGATACAGACTGATGTTGTGATGAGGGTGAGGGGCCGGGAGCCGCCGAGTGGGGGAGTTGTGGGTTCTGATTCGCGTACCCCCGGCGTACCCCGTGGCTGCAAATCGCATGATTGAGAGCAACGCATGCAACGCGTGAACGAGCGTCCCAGCGTGGCCGGAGATACCCCGTGACACCTTCGCAATGAGAAGGCCAGGGGTTCGAATCCCCTCAGCTCCACCCGGTGAAAACCCCGTCTCAGTAAGCATTTCAATGCGGAACGGACGGGGTTTTCTCCTTTTCACTCGCCCGCTCCTTCGTCTTGTGCCCCCCCCCTGGTGCCCCCGGGTTCTTCTGCGCACCCCTGTGGCCGCTGTCGTTGAGCCGGTCCAAGCCCGCAGCGTCGGCACCCGTACCGAGGAAGTGCAGGTAGAGATTCGTGGTCGCGATCGACTCGTGGCCCATCCACTCCTTGACTGTCCCGACGTCGACACCACGAGCCAGCCACAGGCACGCTGCCGTGTGGCGGAGGTCGTTGAAGCCGCCGCCCCTGGCCGGTCTGCTCCCACTTCAAGGTTCGGGTGACGGCACCTCGGTGGAGGGTCGCCCCGGTGTCGGTGGTGAACAGCAGATCGTTGGCCTTCTTGCCGGTCGTCATCTGCTGCACGAGGGGGAGCACCCGGTTGGCCAGGGGGACCCGACGGGAGCGCCGCCCCTTGGTGGACTTCGTCTCGTGACCCTCGGTGCGAGAGCGACGGACGCGGAGACCAGGGACCTGATCGAGACCGCTTACGACGCGATGATCAAGTACGCCGGCGCGATCAAGACAGGCACCGCCTCCACGGAGGCGATCTTGCGCAGGTTCATGCGCACCCCCACCGCGCACCCGGCCTACCAGGGCATGATCGAGCTCGGCGACTCCGGCCCGCTCGGCCCACCGAGAGCAATTACCCTCCTCGACTTCCTCGAGGCACATCCGGGCTATGGGATCTCGGTCTCAGCCATCGTGGCGACCCTCGAGCGCCGCGGGACCATCCGAACTCAAGGGGAGCCGGTGAAGGGCTTGGCGTGGCGATCCAGCCACGTCTACAACGACCAGCTCCCGCATCGCTACCGGGTGTCGGTGTTTGGGCACGAGCTGCTGGATCGACTCCGCGAAGCTGTGGACGGACCAGCGGCACCCCAGACCCACGTCGCTGAGGACGAGCAGTGACCGCTCGACCTCTTCAGCATTGATGACATGATAAGAGTCATTATCATGCGGAGGAGTGCCGGTTATCGACGCGGCCTCTGCGTTGATGGCGAGCATCTCCCCGCGAGATTCGAAGAAGTCGTGGAGTTGGCGGTTAGGTTCGCCGGCGGAGTGCTGGAGTGCCGGGGGCCACACACGATGCTCCGTGACAGGCTGCGACCTAGGCTTGGTCCTGAACGCTGTCGCAGTGTGTGCGCGGACTCCGCGAATACTCCGCGAAAACCCCTTCGAGAGACCCCGAGATCGGTCGAGGCTATGGAGCAACGTGGGCCCTGTCAGCGAAATCGATGATGGATGTTCGCCCAGGTCAAACGGTGGTTACTCGTAACCATGCCGAGAAATCTCGAGACTCGGGCACTTGGTGAAGGGTGCCAGGCACCAAGAGAAGGCCAGGGGTTCGAATCCCCTCAGGTCCACCAAGGAATCGCAGGTCAGAACCGCTGTCCAACATCCTGAGTAGAAGGATGATCGGATGGCGGTTCCGCGTTTATTCCGCACTTTGGCCCTCGCTGAGCGTGACCCACGCCCGGAGACCGGGCGATCTCTCGGGCCGTCTCGATGCTGCATGGCACGACTGGCGCACCTGAGGGGAATGACCACTCACACCACGAACGCCAGCACCGAGACCACGGCCCACATGTCCGGCATCGAGCCGGTCCTGTCCCTGACCGAGCTGTGCGAGCACCTGCACGTGCCGGCCCAGACCATCTACGACCTGCGGCAGCCAGGGTCGCGGTCCTCGGGGATTCCGGGTCGGCCGCTCCGGGCGGCCGGGAACAGACCCAGCCTGCCCGCCCTGACTCCACCCGCCACCCCTGGAGACTCTCGGATGCCACTGCCCTTGCCGCCGCGACCTCCCGCCGCCGCGCGCCACGCCGATGCCAACGACGGCGACCCGCTGTGAGGGCGCCCACCGGCGCGGCCCGCAAAGCTGGAGACGGGAGTGTCATCGTGAGTGCCCTGAGCGCGGCCACCGTGCGGCGCGCCCGCCCGGGCCGGCCACGGCACATACCGGAGACAGCCACCACCAAGTCGCCACGTGAGCAGATCCTCGAGGCAGCCGTGCGGCTGTTCACCGGCAAGGGGTTCGCAGGAACCTCGACACGGGAGATCGCCGACGCGGTCGGGATCCGGCAGGCCTCGCTCTACTACCACTTTGCGGGTAAGGACGAGATCCTCACCGAGCTTCTCGGGATGACCGTGCGTCCCAGCCACGACAAGGTCGACCGGATCATCGCCGCGACACCGGCGGAGGACGCCGAGGGGCTGGCAACGGCGCTGTACTTGCTCGCTCTGGTCGACATCGGCACGCTGGCAGAGGTCCCGCACAACATCGGCATGCTCGCCCGGATGCCCGACGTCGTCACTGCTGCCAATGGTGAGGTCTTCGCGGGGTTCCGGCTGGACTACCGCGAGATTGCCGCGGCGTACGCCGACTTCGGCGGACGTCTTTCTCAGGTCAACGGCCTGGTCGTGTCGGCCGACGGTCTTGCGACGATGCTGATCCAGCAGGTCGAGGCCGTGATCACACTGCGCACCGACGGAGTTCTCGGTCGACCGTGATCGCACCCGCGAGATCGCCGACGCCTGCCTACGCCTGTGCGGCTGCGACCAGGAACAGGTCAACGCAGCCAGGAGCCGTGCGGAAGAGCTCCGATCCGCCATACACGAGGAGTAGCGCTGTCGTAGATGCATGAGGCGCCGCGCGTGACCTTCTCGCTCGTCGGCGTCTCAGAGGCCGATTCCCGGCTCGGGCGGTAACGGCGGCGTGGTCTGCGAACGCGGCGGAACCTGGGACTGTCGTGCGGGTGTGCGGTGTCGGTCGATGCGTGGTCGGCGTCGGGGGTCGATGTAGCGCGGCGTGATGTTTGGGCCATAGCGGTCGATGTCGTCGGCCGCACGATGAGCGGCGTGGGCGGGTCCGAGGTCGGCGCGGTCGCGGCTGAAAATCTCGACCCATTGACGGCGTGCGTCGTCGATGTCGTCCGCGACCAGGTGGGCGGTGTTGTGCTGGCGTCCGCGGGTCATGGCGACGTACGCGGCTGCTGCTCCGGTGTGTTCGCCGATGAGGAAGTGCGCCTCCTCGACGGTCTCGCCCTGAGCACCGTGGTCCGTGGTGGCGTAGGCAAGCTCGACATGCTCGGCCACGTAGTCGGCCGGCAATCAACGTACGCCAGCCGAGCCTCGGATCTTGAGCGCACCGTTGCGACCGACCACAGTGACGGTCCAGCAGTCGCGGTTGGCCACGTCGAGGGTCCGGTGGTTGCTGTGGGTCGCGATCCGGTCGCCGACGCTGATCCGCTCCCGGCGCTGGTCACCGTGCATCTCGCGGTACCCGTGACGTCGGGACGACCCTCTCTGACCGCTGCGTTGATGGCGGCCACCTGTTCGCGGGTGTCAGCCATCAGCAACGGTCCCTGGTCTGTGGCGCCGAGGAGGGCGTGAGCTTCGAGGCGCTCGACGTCGCTCGCATGAACGACGATCTCGCCGCGGCCGAGGAGTTGGTCGAAGACATCGGCGGCGTCGCGGCCCTCGCGCATCCTCAGGCTGAGGTCGGCGTAGGTGGGGTCGGTGAACCGGTGGACCATATCGAGGGTGAGGTGGGTGCTGTTGTCGGTCCAGCGGGTGGCGAGGTCGAGGACGCCGCGGCAGCCGACGGCGGGGAGCTGGTGGCGGTCGCCGATGAGCGCGAGCCTCGCCTGGGCCTCGTCGGCGATGATCAGCAGGGATCGGGCGAGGTCCTGGTCGAGCATCCCGGCCTCGTCGACCAGTAGCAGGTCGCCGGGGTGTAGCCGAGCGTGCCGATGCAGCGAACGTGTGTCGTTGGGTGGGCTGGTCGGGATGCGTTCCCGGTGGCCGTCGTTGTCCCAGCGGAATCCGTGTTGGTAGGCCAGCCAGGCTGCCGAGGATGCGGCGCCACGGACCTCGAGGCCGGCGACCTTGGCGGCCTTCTTTGTTGTGGTGACTACGACCATCCGTGCCCGTTGTCGTCGCAGCTCGGTTGCGGTCGCTGCGAGAGTCTTGGTCTTGCCCGACCCTGCTGCGCCCTCGACCACCAGCAAGCGACCGCTGCCGGTCAACGCCTCGACGACCTTGCGTTGTGCGAGGTCGAGACCCTGAGGGTCGGGGAGCATCCCCGGTGCCACGGTGCTTTTGACGCGTTCAGCGAAGCGGTTGTTGAGGTCCGCCCGACCTCGAGCACACGTCGCGAGGTGAGAGCGCGCACGTGCTCGGGCACATCGTCACGAGCAAGGAGCGGCTCACATCGGCTGATCGCCCGGGCTGTGAGGTCCTCGGCAACCCCCGCCGGACAGGTGCCTCGGCGGCGATGCCTACCTCGGCAATCAGCTGTTCGGCGCCGCCACGGATCTCCGCGGCGTTCCACGCCGAGGCCTTGGCACCGAGCTGATCCAGGATCAGGCCTGCTGCGAGATCTCGGTCGAGGGTCCCGATCGCGGTCACCGGCAAGGGCGCGGGAGCATGCGGGTCCCGGTGGCCGAGTGCGTACAGTTCCTTGACCCAATGGTGAGCGATCGCGCCGGCGTCGGCCGGCGACGCCTTGTCGGGACGTGCATCCGCCCATGCCCGCGCGTCCCATGTTCGCCTGAGGCGAGGACCGGGTTGCTCCCCCGGATGCTCCCCCGCCATTGGGCCTCATACCGCTCGATGTTCCGGGTGATCTGCCGGGTGCGAGCCGAGAACTCGCCCACGAACCCGCGCAGTTCGTTGACCTCGCCAGATGCGAGGTCGCGGGTGTACCCGTGAGCGGCCAGCGCTTGCCGGAATTCGGGGTCGCTCATCACGACCGCGTGCCCGATTCCGTTGATGGCCGCAATGCTGTCTCGGGCTCCGACGGTGTGCAGGCCTCACCACTTGGCTTGGGCGAAAACGCGCGCGTTGAACTGAAGGTGCAGGTGCCGATGGGGGTCCCCCGCTCGTGAGGTGTAGTGCCTGATTGCCGCAGCTTCCAAAGACTCGACCGGTACCTGCACCTGCCGACCCTTCGGGCCCACCCGGGTGGTCCCGTGCTGCGCCACCCACCCAATGACCTCCCGCGCAGCACGTGCCTGGGCCGCGTCGTAGGCTGCTCCGACCTCCGGGTGGAGTGCAGCGGCGAGGGACCAGGTCTTCGGGCCGTTCACGATGACCTCGACGAACCGCACCGGCTTTCTCTTTCCGCCGTCGGGGAGCAACCGGCCCTTCGCCGCGCCGGTGTCGACGTCGTAGCCCGCGACCCACCGTTCATAGGTGTCCCCGTCCATCGGCCCTCTGCCAACCACCCTTGCCGGGGTGGCTTCGAACCGGTCGGCCAGGCCTGAACCCTCGGCCAGGTAGTAGTCATCAGCGCGCGAGTGGTCCTTCTCGAGGTAGCTACGGGCAGCCTTCGCTGCGCCGGTATAGAACTTCACTCCGCCATGCACGCCGACCCCCTACGCCAGCGGTTAGCGAACGACTCCGTCAACGTTCGTCGACAGCCGTCACCGACCCTGAAAATGCACCTCGGGCCGCCGAAGGCGGCCCGGTGGTTCCCTACCTTCGTAGCATGCGTGCTGAGAGCATGTGAAGTTGTTTCAGCGCAGGTCAAGCCGGATTTTCGACAGACGTCGACATTCGTTGATAACCGTCGAAGAGACCGGATAGCCCGCAAGGGCCGAGGACCAAGACGGACGTGGAATGAGCCTCATAGGCGACCTCGGCGATGGTGGTGTTGCTGATGCCGAGGTCGAAGGAATGAAGCTTGTCCAACGACGACGTGGCGGCGAACATCGCCACCATGTCTGGGGTGACGTCCTCTGAGAGTCCGCTGAGTCCAGGTCGCTCAAGTAATCGCCGCCCTACATCCGCACCTCTGTGGTGGGTCGCGCACTCCGCGATCGTCGAGAAAGAGTTGAGGTCGGGTGAACGACAGAGGTGGCGCGCGCGTCGCCTCGCTGGTCTCGCCGACCGGGAGTTCGACGCGGATGGCGAGTCCCGCCTAGGGCTGAGGGTCGGCGGTGAGTGGGTCCGGTGCGGGAGTGTGTGCTCAGTTCGAGGGTTTGATGATGCTAATGTTGTAGGAGGTTGGCTGACTGTCGGAGGGGCCAGTGGTAGCGAAGGGTTCTGCTGCGGTGACACCGCCCATGCCCGACCGATCCATGCGCGATCTGGTCGTCCAGGTGTTCAAGGCGCTAGCGGACCCGACCCGACTCGACATGCTGCGCTTGATCGACAGCCTCGGGGAGTACCCCTGCACCTCCCTCGAGCATGCGCTGCCGGTGGGCAAGTCGACGATCTCCTACCACGTCAAGATCCTCAGCAACGCGGGCCTGGTCTCGGTGCGCCGGCAGGGTCGGAACTTCTTCTACACGCTCCACCGCGACGTCCTCGACTTCTACGCCCCCGGGCTGCTGCAGCGGCTCGCCTCCGACCCGATGCCGACCGCCGGGGACCTGACGGACTCATGATCGACAGCTGATCGGCGGCTGATCTTTCGCTGTTCTGAGTTCGTTGACGCCGCTCCGTCATCATCGGCGCCGGCGCTCCTCCGTGTCGTCGCCGCATCCCAGGCCTGCATGCCACCCTTGACCCTCCGTTTCATTCCATGGTTCAGTATCTATCGAATTATCGAACGGAGGAGTGGCATGGTTCGACCCGACGAGCGCGCCCTCATGGCGACCGGAACAGGTCCAGGAGGGTCGGTGACGCACATGGGCGACTACCGCGCGGCGTTCGAGCGCAGTCAGCGCGATGCCAGCGCCTTCTGGCTCGAGGCTTCGGAGGCCATCAGCTGGCAACGTCCTCCAATGACGGCGCTGGACGTGAAGCAAGCGCCGTTCTACCGCTGGTTCCCGGACGGGGAGCTCAACACCTCCTACAACGCGCTCGACCGGCACGTCGAGGCGGGCCGGGGCGGCCAGGCCGCACTCGTCTACGACTCGCCAGTCACGGGGGCGCGCCGTACGTATACCTACGCGGAGCTGCAGGACGAGGTCGCCCGGTGTGCCGGCGCCCTGGCTGATCTCGGGGTTGCGAAGGGCGACCGTGTCGTCGTCTACATGCCGATGGTGCCAGAGGCAGTCATCGCGATGCTCGCCTGCGCGCGGTTGGGCGCCGTCCACTCCGTGGTGTTTGGAGGGTTCGCGCCCAAAGAGTTGGCCATCCGCATCGACGACTGCGAACCAAAGGTGATCGTGACCGCATCGTGCGGGATTGAGCCGCACCGTCTGGTGGAGTACAAGCCAATCATCGACGAGGCCTTGGCGACCACCCGTCACCAGCCACATAGCGTCGTTGTCTTGCAACGCGAGCAGGCGCCTGCGGTGCTCGGGCCGCGCGACCATGACTGGGCGAAACTGTTGGCCGACGCGGAGCCTGCTGATCCGGTCCCGGTAGCAGCCTCAGACCCGCTCTACATCCTTTACACCTCAGGCACGACTGGTCAGCCCAAGGGTGTGGTCCGTGATAACGGCGGCCACGCTGTTGCTCTCGCGTGGTCGATGCGCTACGTGTACGACATCGGCGCGGGGGACGTGTGGTGGGCAGCCTCCGACATCGGATGGGTCGTCGGCCACTCCTACATCGTGTACGCACCGCTGCTGGTCGGCGCAACCACGGTGCTCTACGAGGGCAAGCCGGTCGGGACCCCCGACGCCGGCGCGTTCTGGCGCGTCGTCGCCGAGCACCGGGTCAAGGCACTCTTCGCCGCCCCAACGGCGCTGCGCGTCATCAAACGCGAGGACCCGCCCGGCGCGCTGCTGGCGGGTCATGACCTCTCCGGCTTCTCTGCCCTGTTCTTGGCCGGGGAGCGGCTCGACCCCGAGACGCTGAGGTGGGCCCACGACCTGCTCGGTGTCCCCGTGCTCGATCACTGGTGGCAGACCGAGACCGGCTGGGCCGTCGCGGCGAACCTGCGCGGGATCGAACCTATGCCGGTCAAGGCCGGCTCGGCGACGGTGCCGGTGCCGGGATTCGACGTTCAGGTCGTCGACGAGAACGGCGAGCCTGTCCCGCCGCGGACTGAGGGCGCCATCGTGATCGGGCTGCCACTGCCGCCCGGCACGCTGCTGACGCTGTGGAACGACGACGAGCGGTACGTCGACTCCTACCTGAGCAAATATCCCGGCAGGTACCTGACCGGCGACTCAGGCTACCTCGACGAGGAAGGCTACCTGTTCGTCATGGGGCGCACAGACGACGTTATCAACGTCGCCGGGCATCGGCTCTCCACCGGTGCCATGGAGGAGGTGCTCGCCGCGCATCCGGCGGTCGCCGAGTGCGCCGTGATCGGCGTGCCTGACAGCCTCAAGGGACAGGTGCCGCGCGGTCTGGTGGTGCTCAAGACCGGTCTACAGATCGACGAGGACGTGCTCTGCGACGAGCTGGTCGCGGCCGTGCGCCATGAGATCGGGCCGGTGGCCGCGTTCCGAGACGTCACCGTCGTCGACGCCCTGCCAAAGACTCGCTCGGGCAAGATCCTGCGCCGCACGATGCGGGGCATCGCTGCGGGGAACGACGAGGCGCTGCCGGCAACGATCGACGACCCCACGGCACTAGACGCCGTAACGGCGGCCTTGCGGCCAGTACGAGAGGATCCTCGATGACCAGCAACGACGCACGCAACCCGGAGATCGGGACCTCCGTCGATGCCGGAGGGATCATCACAAACGTGCACGATGTCCTCGCCACCCGCCGGACTCCTGAGTCCGGCACCGTCCTGCTGCTGCACGGCTCCGGTCCCGGGGCCACGGCGTGGGCCACCTGGCGCCCGACCATCCCCGCCCTGGCGAGCAACCTGCGCGTCGTGGCCCCTGACATACCCGGCTTTGGTCACACGCAGCGCCCCGCCGATGGGGTCTACACGCCGTCGCTGTGGGTCGACCACCTGCTCGCGCTCCTCGACGCCCTCGGACTGGACCAGGTCAGTGTCGTCGGTAACAGCTTCGGCGGCGCTCTAGCCCTGCGTCTGGCCGTCGAACACCCCGACCGCGTCGACAGGCTGGTGCTGATGGGCAGCGCCGGACTATCGTTTCCGGTCACGCTGAGCCTCGGGAAGATCTGGGGCTACCGGCCCTCCTTCGAGGCAATGCGTGGCCTGGTTGATGCGCTCGCCTACGACGCCTCTACCGTCACCGACGATCTGGTCCGGCTGCGCTTCGAGGCCTCCACGCGGCCGGGTGTGCAGGAGGCGTACGAGCAGATGTTCCCGAACCCACACCAGGATGTCTTGGAACGCCTGGCGGTGCCCGAGGAACGTATCGCCACCCTCGCGCACGAGACGCTGGTGATCCACGGCCGCGAGGACGGTGTGATCCCGCTCAGTTCGGCCGCCCGACTCCTCGAGCTCATTCCGCGGGCCGAGCTCCATGTCTTCGGTCAGTGCGGCCACTGGACGCAGTTCGAGCATCCGGAGCGCTTCAACGCAGTGCTCTCGACCTTCCTGAACCGTTAGCTGGGCGAGACCGGCGTGAAGTTCGCTATGTTTATTGCGGGTAGATGCGCCACACTTATCCACTCGCTATTCGTGGCGATTCGGGTGGGCAAGACGAGGAGATATCTGGTGGCCTAAGCAGGATGTGCCGCTGCCGGGCGGTATTCCCCGTGTCGCCCGCCGATATCCGGTGGATATCGGTCAGTAGATGCTGGCCGACAGATCCAACCCCAGTGCTCGTATCTTGCGGTAAAGCGTGGACCGGGCGATCCCGAGGGCCAGCGCTGCCTGGTGCTTGTTGCCGCCGGCCTCGCGCAACGCTTGCAGGATAGTCTGTGCCTCGACCTGCTCCAGCGCCGTCAGTTGACGGCGCGCGGCGCGGGCGGCGTACTCAGGAGGCAGGTCGTTGGTTCCGATCCGCCCGGTGGAGCGACGGGCGAGTGTGCGCCGCACCAGCGCTCGCAGGGAGTTGAGGTTGCCGGGCCACTCAAGTCGGGTGAGGGCCTGCACGGCGTCTGGCGTCCATGCCACCGCGGAGCGGCCGCGGGCCGCGTCCGCGGAGAACCGCACGAGCAGGTCGTGGAGGTCGTCGAGTCGGTCACGCATCGGCGGGACCTCGAGGACCGAGTCGAAGGAGTCCAGCAGTGCGTTGTGGATCATCGGCTCGCCGGCGCTGCGGGCGGTCGCCAGCAGTCGGGCGGGCGGGGTGCGGCGCAATGTGGTCAGAGTCGCGAGTGCCGTTGAGGGCGTGAGGGAGTCGGCGTGGCGTACGACCAGAGCGGCGCCAGGGGTCAACTGCGACTGCAGGTGCAGGATCCAGCCGTCTTCCCCACGGGTGGACGCTTCCACAGCGTCGACGACACCTAGGTCGGACAGATCATGAAGAGCGCATGCCACCGCCAGGCGTCCCGACCCGGGCTCACCGATGACCAGGGTGGCGTCCGCAACGTTGCGCAGTGGCTGGGCACGTCGGCACAGCGCTCGCCACTTCTCGCTGTGGCCGACGAGTCCGGGCAGGGACGCTGCAGGCTCAGGCAGCGCGTTCGTCTCGGCCAGTTCTCGGGCGGCTGGGTCCTTGCGCAGAATGAGTATGGCACCCTCGTCGGCGTCCTCAGGAGACAGCGGCCGGCAGTCGACCTTCAGGACCTGACCATCAGGAAGCGTCAGTGTGCGTGGCTCGCTGTTGCGGTCTCGCAGGCTTCGCCGGGCATGCTCCCAGAGCAGGGTTTGGTCGACGCCGCCGAGCAGCCGGGCCGCGGCTGCATTAGTGATGATGGTCGTGACGTCGAGCGCGACAATGGGGTGGCGTACGTCCCGGTTGTAGGTCGTGTAGGCCTCGAAGAGCCGCCGCTCCCGCTGTGAGGCTCGGATACGGAGCGCCTCCTCAACGGCCATCATGAGCTCAGTGACCCAGGACAGCATGACAGGAGTGGTGTCAGCGACTCGGCAGATCAGAGAGACGCTGCCTAGCAGGGTGCGCCGCACCGGATGGACGATCGGGGCGCTCGCGCAGCTGTACTGCTTGAACCGCTCGGAGAAGTGCTCCGGGCCGCGGATCATCTCGGGGGTGCCGGTAAACATCGTGACCAGACCCGTCGTGCCAACCGTGGACTCGTCCATCATGAAGCCGGCCGCGACGCCCTTAGTGTCCAGGCCCGCGGCCAGGTCGTGATCGCGCACCCACCGTCGCAGCACGCGGCCATCGCGGTCCGTCAACACCAGCGCACACGCGCTCTGGTCGAGCGCGGCGGTTCGCTTCTCCACGAGCGGCGTCACGGCGCGCACAAAGTAGCTGTCGAGGTCGATCTCGGCCAGCGGCACAGGGGTGACGGCCTCGGGTGCTAGTCCTTGCAGACGCGAACGGCGCCAGGACTCATACACTGTGGAACGCAGGTCCACTGTCTCGCCGCCCTGGACGTCCAGCGAGTTCGAGAAGACGTCCTCGCGTGTCTTGCTGACGGTGCGCAGCCAGTCGTCCATCTCTCGCTCCCTTGACTCAAGCGTCGTGCCCGGCGGTGCGATCGGCGGCTCTCCCGCCGAATACAATCCCGTCTCTCGCGATGTTACCTCCGTCACATGCCCGCGATTGTCGCGTAACGAGACACTTCGTCGGCGCGGACATCCCTGAGGCGCCGCGTCGCCGTCAGCCGTTGGCTAGCGGCACTCGCGACTGAAATTCCACTTCCCGTCGGTTAATTCGACTTCGAAAGTCCCGGCAGCATGTCGCATTTCGCTACAGCGCCCGTGGCGGCGGTCACATTCGTCCCGGAATGCGACATCTGGAAACACGATCGCCGTGGCAGTGTTCCCGGCATCGAAACCGGGCACATCCGGTCGAAATTTCGAACTGTTTCTGCATTCCGCGTCCAGAAGAAAGGCACTCCGTTATGACTCCAAGCTTCCAACTCCTGTTCCAGAACTCTGACCCCAACCAGAGTGACGCCGAGCTCTACCGCAAGGACCTGTACCTCGCTGAGCTCGCGGAGCCGCTGGGCTTCTCGGCCATCTGGTGCGTGGAGCACCACTTCGACGCCGAGTACTCCATGTGCCCTGACAACATGCAGCTGCTGTCCTACCTCGCTGCGCGCACCAACTCGATCGAGCTCGTGCCGGCGTCGATCATCCTCCCGTGGTGGGCCCAGCCGGTCCGCGTTGCGGAGAAGGTCGCGATGCTCGACATCCTCGCGGGCGGCCGTGTCCGCCTCGGCCTTGGGCGGGGCCTGTCCCGCATGGAGTACGCCTCGCTCGGCATGGACATGAACGAGGCCCGCGAGCGGTTCGACGAGTCCGCCGAGATGGTGCTGCGCGCACTCGACACCGGCGTGATCTCGGGCGACGGACCGCGCTTCCCTCAGCCCGAGGCCACGATCGCTCCCGCTCCACCGCGCGGGTTCCGTGACCGTACGGTCTGCATCGCCATGTCGCCGGACTCGATGGACGTCGCCGCCGAGCTCGGTGCCGGTATGGCGACGTTCGTACAGTTCCCGATCGAGCAGCACGCCCCGCTGATCGAGAAGTACCGCGAGGCGTTCCGCCAGAAGCAGGGCCGTGAGGCGCCCGCGCCGACGCTGACCGAGTTCGTCTACTGCGCCGAGGACCCTGAGGAGGCCAAGCAGACCGCCACCGAGTACATCTCGCGCTATTTCATCCAGGTCATGCGGCACTACGAGTTCGGCGGCACCCACTTCTCCGGCACCGCCGGGTACGAGTCGTACAACGCGGTGGCCGAGATCATCCGCGACGCCGGCCAAGAGGCATCGGCCGCCGCCTATGTGGACGCCCAGACGTGGGGCACCCCCGAGCAGATCATCGAGAAGATCAAGGCGCGCCGAGCCGTCATCGGCGACTACCACCTCAATTGCGCCTTCACCTACGCAGGCCTGTCGCACGACAAGGCCGAGGCGAGCATGCGCCTGTTCGCCGAGAAGGTCATCCCGGCCATCAAGGAGCTGTGATCCTCATGCCCAGTGTCGAATCGGACGCCCTGCGTCTACACTTCAACTCCTTCACCGAACGGCTCGCCGCCAACCCGGACGCCGACCTCGCCACGATCCGGCGCATGCTCGACGAGCTGCAGGTGCGCAGCGCCGAGCCGACCGAGGTCACCTACGAAGAGGTGATGGCCGGCGATCAGTCGGCCATCGTGTGCACCCCGACCCAGCGCTCCGCGACCGGCGCCGTTCTCTATCTGCACGGTGGCGGCTTCGTTGGCAGCTCAATGCACACGCACCGCAAGCTCGGCGGCCACCTGGCCAGCCAGCTCGGAGCGCCCGTGCTCGTGCTTGACTATCGGCTGGCGCCGGAGGCACAGTTCCCCGCACCGCTCGATGACGCAGCTGCGGCACTGAAGTGGCTAGAGGGTCAGGGGTACGCACGGGAGAGCATCGCGCTGGCGGGGGACTCCGCCGGCGGCAACCTTGCCGTGTCCCTCGCGCTCCGGCTCCGAGACCACGGTGAGTCCCGGCCTGCCGGCATCATCGCCTTCTCCCCGTGGATCGACTTGGCGTGCACGGGGGAGACGTTCGAGTCGAACGCGGCGAAGGACGCTTTCGTACAGCGCCCCGTCACCGAGAACATGGCGGCGCTGTATCTCGGCGATGTCGCCACCACCGACCCGAAGGCGAACCCGTTGCACGCTGACCTCACCGGGCTCCCGCCTCTCTTCGTCGCCTACGGCGATCAGGAGACGTTGCAGAGCGACAGCGAGCAGCTGGCCGAGCGGGCGCGGGCCGCCGGCGTCGACGTCACCACCGAGCTCGCCGAGGGGATGCAGCACGTGTACATCCTCATGGTCGGTCGGGCTCCCGAAGCCGACGCGACCGTGACCAACGCGGCCGCATGGCTGAACTCCGTGTGGAGTGCGTCATGAGCGCCGCGCTGCAGATCGAACTCGCGGAGCCGGTCGACACCAGTGATCTGCGCCGCGTGTTCGGGGCCTTCCCCAGTGGGGTGGTCTCGGTGTGCGCGCTGGTCGAGGGCGAGCCCGTCGGCATGGTGTTCAGCTCGTTCACGTCGGTCTCCCTCGACCCGCCGCTGGTCTCGATCTGTGCCGCGCACAGCTCCGAGACCTGGCCGGCCCTCCGCGGGGCCAACCGGCTCGGGGTGAGCGTGCTCGGGGTCTCGCATACCGATGCGGCGCGCAAGCTCTCCTCACGCCAGGGCGACAGGTTCGCTGACCTGGATATAGAGAGCAGCGAGGACGGGGCGCTGTTCCTCGCAGGCGCCGCCGCCTGGCTCGACTGCACCGTCGAGGCCGAGCTGCACGGCGGCGACCACGACGTCGTGCTCCTGCGGGTGGAGCGAATGGCAACCTCCAGCGACACGGAGCCGCTGGTCTTCCACGGCTCGCGGTTCCACCGGCTCGACGCACTGGTGAGCCCTAGCCGGTGAACCCACGCCCGGGCTGACCAACGACCGGCGGAACGTACATCCCAAGCTCGATCAAAGACGACGGAGTCCGTGCCACCGCGCGGCATGCCGAAAGGAATGAACACCATGTCGGAACTGACAATTGTCCTCTCGGACCTGTCGTTCACGGAATGCCCGCGGTGGCACGACGGACGTCTCTGGCTCTCGGACTTCTACACCAACCAGGTGCTCTCGGTGGCACCCGATGGCTCGGACCTGCGCACCGAGCTGATCGTGCCCCGGCAGCCGGGTGGCATCGGATGGCTGCCCGACGGCCGTCTGCTGGTGGTCTCGGCGCAGGACCACCGCATCCTGCGTCGGGAGCTGGACGGTGACGTGGTCGTGCACGCCGACCTAAGCGAGTACGTTCCCGGCAACCTCAACGACATGGCCGTCGACAGCCACGGGCGGGCGTACATCGGCAACTTCGGTTTCGACCTCGCCGGCGGAGCGAAGCCGGCCGCGACCAACCTGATCCGGGTCGACGTCGAGGGCTGCGTCGAGCAGGTCGCCGACGAACTGTGGTTCCCCAACGGCGCTGTGGTGACCGACGACGGTGTGCTACTGGTCAACGAGACCCTCGGCAACCGCGTCACTGCCTTCGACATCGACGCCCACGGGGACCTGCGTAACCGCCGGGTCTGGGCGAAGTTCGGCGACGTGCCGGCCGGCGACGACATCGTCACCATGATCACCGGCGCAAACGTCGCCCCCGATGGCAGTTGCCTGGACGCCGAGGGTGCTCTGTGGATCGCCGACGCGCTCCACGGAAAGGCGATCCGGGTCCGGGAGGGCGGCGAGGTGGTCGAGGAGATCCAGGCCGACACCGGCGTGTTCGCCTGCATGCTCGGCGGTGAGGACGGGCGCACGCTCTTCTTATGCACGGCGCCCGACTTCGACCCGGCCGCACGTAGCGCCGCCCGGGAGTCGCAGGTGCTCGCCACGCTGGTCAGCGTGCCCCACAGTGGCCGCCCTTGATCCCATATGGGCGCCGACGGCCGCCCCACCTCCCAACGCGCCCTTGGACGGAGCAGGCCAACACCAAGACAGGAGTGAAGCATGACTGGAAGAGTCGAAGGCAAAGTCGCCTTCATCACCGGTGCCGCCCGCGGACAGGGCCGCTCGCACGCGCTGAGGCTGGCGCAGGAGGGTGCCGACATCATCGCCGTCGACATCTGTGAGCCGGTGCCGTACGAGGTGAGTGCCGCTGCGAAGGAAGACGACCTGGCTGAGACCGTTCGGCAGGTCGAGGCCCTGGGACGGCGGATCGTGGCCCAGAAGGCGGATGTTCGCGACTACGACGCGTTGCATTCCGCCGTCGAGCAAGGGATCGGCGAACTGGGAGCCCTGGACATCGTAAGTGCGAATGCGGGGGTCGTCGGCACTCCGACAGCGACAGACGCCCTCCCCGAGGATGAGTGGCGCACGATGATCGATATCAACCTCAGCGGGGTCTGGCACACGGTCAAGGCGGCGATCCCTCACCTCAAGGCCGGCGGCAACGGAGGCTCGATCATCCTGACGAGCTCGGTCGCGGGGATCCGCGGCTACGCCAACATGGCGCATTACGTGTCGGCGAAGCACGCGGTAGTGGGTCTGGCCCGCACGTTGGCGATCGAGTTGGCACCGGAGAGCATCAGGGTCAACAGCGTCCACCCCACTCAGGTCGACACCGACATGATCCACAACCAACCCATCTACGACCTGTTCGCTGGCAAGTCGGGGGCCACACGGGAGGAGTTCGCCGAGGCGTCCAGTCGCTTGCAACTCCTGCCGGTGCCCTGGGTGGAATCGATCGACATCTCCAACGCCGTTCTCTTCTTGGCAAGCGACGAGGCTCGCTACATCACGGGCGCTGCCCTAGTCGTCGACGCCGGCAGTTCTCTGCTCTGAGCCCGGGCGTCGAGGCCGGTCAGCTCCCCGCGAGGAGCGACTGTGACCGACTCTCTGCGTTCTTCTGGATCGGCTGGGAAGGAGCGGTGCTGCGGGCACGCCTGGCCCGCAGCACCCGGCCTCTCGACATCTTTATCGACGGCTTCCTGGCCTGCGCGGCCACCGATCACACTGACCGATCCCTGACCCGTCCGACCGACTAACCCGAGGAGCTCCATGTTCACCGCGATCATGACCGACAAGGATGAGTCGGGTTATCGCAGCCAGTTGCGCGAGCTGTCCGAGCAGGACCTGCCTGAGGGCGAGGTGACCGTGCGAGTCTCCTACAGCACTCTCAACTACAAGGACGGCCTGGCTATCACCGGCAAGGGGCCTGTCGTGCGACGTTTCCCGATGGTGCCCGGCATCGACCTCGCCGGGGTCGTCGAGTCGAGCGACCACCCGTCGTACCACCCGGGTGATCGTGTCGTGCTGAACGGCTGGGGCGTGGGCGAGACCCACTGGGGCGGGCTCGCGCAACTCGCCCGACTCCGGGGCGACTGGCTTGTGCCGCTGCCGTCCGGCCTGAGCGAGAAGCAGGCGATGGCGATCGGTACGGCGGGCTACACGGCGATGCTCTGCCTCATGGCCCTTGAGCAGCACGGCCTGACACCCGATGACGGAGAGGTCCTCGTCACCGGCGCGAACGGCGGAGTGGGCAGCTTTGCAATCTCGCTCCTGGCGCACCACGGCTACTCGGTGATCGCGGCGACCGGCCGTCCAGGGGAAGCCGACTACCTGCGCCGGTTGGGAGCGAGCACCATCCTCAACCGTGCCGAGCTCTCTGAAGCCGGGCGCCCGCTCGCGAAGGAGCGGTGGGTCGCAGCCGTTGACTCCGTGGGAAGCCATACCCTCGCCAACGTCTGCGCCGGCACACAGGCCGAGGGCGCGGTTGCTACCTGCGGCATGGCGCAGGGCATGGACCTGCCCGCCACCGTGGCACCGTTCATCCTGCGCGGCGTCAGCCTGCTCGGAATCAACAGCGTTACCCAGCCGTACGCCAAACGTGTCACCGCATGGGAGCGACTGAGCCAGGAGTTGGACCGCGGCCGCCTGGATGAGATCAGCCACGAGACCGGCCTGAGCGAGGCGATCTCCACGGCGTCTGAGTTGCTCGCGGGACGGGTACGGGGCCGCGTCGTCGTCGACGTGAACCGCTGACGTGTCGGGTCGGACTAGCTACCCCTGGACACGCGACTCCCGCCCGGCCCACGCCTCCTCCCGGAGCACAAACTTCTGAATCTTGCCGGTCGACGTCTTCGGCAGCGTCGGGAGCACCTCGACTTCGCGTGGCGCCTTGTAATGTGCGATCCGGGAGCGCACGTGCGAGATCAGCGCTGGTCCGTCGACGTCATGACCGGTGCGGAGCACGACGTATCCCTTGGGGCTCTCGCCCCACCGGTCGTCCGGGACGCCGACGACGGCGGCCTCGAGTACGGCGGGATGGCTCATCAGCGCTTGCTCGACCTCGACGGTCGAGATGTTCTCTCCGCCGGAGATGACGACATCCTTGGCGCGGTCGCGCAGTTCGACGTAGCCGTCGGGGTGGACCACGCCGAGGTCGCCGGAGTGGAACCACCCGCCGCGGAACGCCTCAGCGGTACTCTCGGGGTCGCGGTAGTAGCCCTGCATCACGTTGTTGCCGCGCATCACGATCTCGCCGACGCTTGCCCCGTCCATGGGCACGTCACGCATCTCCTCGTCAACCACGCGCAGCCGCTCGGCCTGGATCATGCCGACTCCCTGACGGGCGAGCAGCGCTGAGCGCTGCTCCGCGTCGAGGACGGCCCATTCGGGCTGCACCTCGCACACGGCATAGGGCCCGTAGGTCTCGGTCAGGCCGTAGACATGGACGAGGTCGAAGCCGAGGTCGGTCAGCTGTCGGATCGTCGTCGGGCTGGGCGGCGCGCCCGCCGTGCTGACCACGACCGGCGCGGTCAGCGGGCCGGCTTCGGGTGCCTCCATCATCGTCGTGAGCACGGTCGGGGCGGCGTTGAGGTGGGTGACGCCATGTTCGCGAAGCGCCGCCCAGATCGCCTCGCCGCGGACCTCGGGCAGACACACGTGCACGCCGCCGATCGCCGTGAGAGCCCACGGCATGCACCATCCGTTGCAGTGGAACATCGGCAGCGTCCACAAGAGCACCGATCCCGTCGAATGGCGGCTGTGCAGCAGCTCGCCGAAGGAGTTCAGGTACGCCCCGCGGTGGGTATAGAGCACGCCCTTGGGCCGGCCGGTCGTGCCCGAGGTGTAGTTGATCGCGATCGTTGTGCGCTCGTCAGCCACCTCCCAAGCCAGCGGCGGCTGTCCGGCGGCTCGGCCGAGCAGTTCGCCCCACGCCGTATGCAGGTGGTCCTGCTGACCGCCCTCGGTGACCGCGCACTCAAGGACACCGGCGTGCGTCAGTCCCTCGGCGGCCGCCGTCGCCAGCCCGGCTAGCCTGTGGTCGACGAGCAGCATCCGCACCCCGGAATGCTCGAGGATGTAACGCACCTCGTCGGGCGAGAGCCGAGTGTTGACGGCCATGAGGATGGCGCCGGCGAGGGGCACGGCGAAGTGTGCGAGCAGCATCTCGGTAACGTTCGGCATCAGCACTGCAACCCGGTCGCCGGGTCGTACGCCCGAGGCGGCCAGGGCCCGGCTGAGCTGCTGTGCGCGGTCGCCGAACTCGGCGTACGACAGCCGTCGCTTCCCATCGATCACGGCCGTCTTGTTGGTCCACAAGCGAGCCGAGCGCTCCAAGAACGCCAGCGGCGTGAGTGCGGTCTCGTTGATGGTATCCAATGGTCTGTTCCCTTCCGTCCGGCCGCGACCGTATGCGGGTTCTACGCGGCCACCGGAGGAGACGCTAGAGAGCCCCAGAGCCCGGCTCCAGGGCTTCAGCAAGAGCGTGCGGGAAGTGGATACAGGACGACGGAGAACGGATTGAGGCCCGCCCCAGCCGCTCCTAACGTGATGGGCATCACTCAGCATGAGGCCCCGATCAGCGGTGGTCCATGCCCCCTTCTGCGCCCGTCAGCGGCGCTCGACGAAAATAGGAGTACGCCATGGCCAAGTCGTGGGTTTTCGAAATCTTCAGCTACCCCTACGATCCCGACCCGGAGAAGTTCGACCCCCAGCTGTGCAAGGAGCTATACGACTGGAAGCTGGAGTCGTGGGTCGCCTCGGAAGGCTTCGGGTTCGACGGCGTGCTTTTCTCCGAACACCACTTCACGCCGTACAGCATCAGCCCCTCACCCAACCTTCTGGTTGCCACCCTCGCGCAGCGCACCAGCACCATGCGGATCGGCGTGATGGCCAACATCACCGCGTTCCACAACCCGCGCCGCCTCGCCGAGGAGGCGGCGATGCTCGACTACCTGACCGACGGCCGCTTGGAGTGGGGCCTGGGGCGTGGCGTGGACGAGCCTGAGTTCCTGCGCGAGGGCGTCAAGATGGAGGAGACCCGCGACCGATTCGAAGAATCGGTCGCCCTGATGCAGGCCGCCTGGCGGAACCCGGTCTTCACCCACAAGGGCCAGTACTACAACTACGACAGCGTCTCGCTCTGGCCGCGCCCGATGCGCCCCGAGCTGCCCATCTGGGTCACAGCGCTGAGTCCGAACACCGTCGCCTGGGCGGCGCGCAACAACTTCAAGTTCACTTCTGTCTTCGCGCCGACCTCGGAGATGCGCTCGATCTTTGAGGGCTACAAGGCGGCGGCCGCCGAGACCGGCCGCGAGGCCAGCCCTGAAGACATGGGCGTCTGCCGCAACATCGTCGTGGCCGCTTCCGAGCAGGAGGCCCGCGAGGTGGCCGAGCCGGCGTTCAACGCACTCTTCGCCGCGTTCAAGGAGGCGGCGGTGTTCCACGACCTCGACAACGTCCCCCAGGGCTATGAGCACTACCAGTCCTTCTTCCGCCCTTTTGCGGGCGAGGGCGTTACGTTCGAGGACCTGTGCAGCCTGGGCATCATCGTCGTCGGCACGCCGGAGTCGGTTCTCGACCAGCTCGTCGACCAGGTCGAGACGATCGGCTGCGGCAATCTGCTCAACTGGGGCTCCTTCGGCAACATGACCAAAAAGCAGACGATGAGCTCCTACCAGCTCTACGGCGAGCACGTCGCCCCCGCGCTGCGCAGCCTCAAGGCCTGAGCCGTGCCTGGTCAAGTCGCACTCTGCTGCATGTCGCACAGCCCCCTCCTCCACAGAGCCGATCCGGGCCCGGAGACCCGAGTGGCGGTGGACGGTGCGCTCGAGGACGCCCGTCGGTTCGTGGAGGACTTCGACCCTGAGCTGGTCATCGTCTTTGGGCCTGACCACTACAAGGGCTTCCTCTACCAGCTGATGCCCCCGTTCTGCCTAGGCGCCGCAGCCGAGGCGATCGGCGACTACGGCACGCAGGCGGGCCTGCTCGACGTACCGCAGGACATCGCGGACGACCTCGCTCAGGCGGTACTAGCCGCCGGCGTGGACATTGCCGTCTCGGAGCGCATGTCGATCGATCACGGCCTCTCGCAGCCGCTGCAGGTGCTGCTCGGCTCGATCGACGCCCGGCCGGTCGTCCCGGTCTTCATCAACTCCGTGGCGGCGCCGCTCGGGCCGATGCGGCGGGCGCGCCTGCTCGGGGAGGCGGTCGGCCGGTTCACCTCCGACCTCGGCAAGCGCGTCCTCGTGATCGGCTCGGGCGGCTTGTCCCACGACCCGCCGGTCCCGCAGCTGCGCACGGCGTCGCCTGACGCCTTGCCCTATCTCATCGACCGCGAGCGCACCCCCGAGGAGCAGGAGCGCCGGGAGGAGCAGGTGTACGTCGCCGGCCAGGCCTTCGCCCAGGGCACTTCACCGCTCCGGCCCCTCAACCCCGCGTTCGACCAGCAGGTGCTGGACCTGCTGTCGGCCGGCGAGCTCGAGCGCTTCGACGCCTTCACCGTCGAGTGGCTCGACCAGCAGGGCGGTGGATCGATCCACGAGATCCGCAACTGGGTCGCCGCCCACGCCGCGCTGGCTGCCGCCGGGGCGTACCGCACCACCAGCACGTTCTACCGACCCGTTCCCGAGTGGATCGTCGGCTTCGCCGTCACCACCGCCATCCCAGCCTGAACAGGAGCACTCCCATGATCGAACGCGAAGACGTCATCGAGACCAGTGACGGCCCGATGGCCGTTGTCATCCGCCACCCCGAGGGCGACGGTCCGTTCCCGGTGGTCATCGTCTACCACGACGGGCCAGGCGTGCGTGGTGACATCCACGACATCACCCGCACACTGGTCGACCAGGGCTATTACACCGTGCTGCCCGATCTCTACCACCGGCTCGGGCGGTTCATCACGTTCGACATGGAGGGCGTGGCGAAGGGTCCTGGGTCGCCGGAGTTCAACCGACTGATCACGGCTGTTGAGTCGCTGGAGGACGATAATGTCCTCGCCGACACGGTTCATGTGCTCGAATCCGTGGGTGGCGACGCCGCCGCGGACCTGAGCCGCAAGGCAGCGATGGGCTTTTGCATGGGCGCGCGTTTCACGCTGCGGCTGCTGGCTTCGGACCCCAAGGGATACGCGGCCGGATCCGCGCTCCACCCGTCGGCGTGCGTCACCGACGAGCCCGACTCCCCGCACCGCAGCGTCCATCGCATCGGGGCAGAGCTGTTCGTAGGACTGGGCGACGCGGACGTGATCTCGCCGCTCGAGCTCAACCAGCCGCTGCGCGACGAGCTCTCCTCGCCATCGGTGAAGGCGGCCGTCGAGATATTCGAGGGCGCCGACCACGGCTTCATGTTCCCGAACTACCCCTCCTACCAGGAGCGGGCCGCAAAGGTGTCGTGGGAGCGGACGCTGGAGCTCTTCGACCGTACGCTCACCCCAGCCTCGCACGCCTAATGGGCACGCTCACGACCCCGGTCCAGAACAGCACGGTGACGACCGGGGCCTACGTCACGCACATGGACACCGCAGGCACCGATGACGGCCACCCGCTGCTGCTCCTACACGGGACCGGACCGGGCGCTAGCGGCCAGGGTGCCTTCGAGCCGCTGCTGGGCAGGCTCAGCGCCCACCGCTGCTTGGTGCCTGACCTGCTCGGCTTCGCTGACAGCAGCCATCCCGAGGACATAGGCTCCGGGGCCGGCCCGTGGCTTCGGGCACGCGTCGACGCCGTGCGGGCGCTACTCGACGCGCTGGCGATCGAGCGGACCCATCTACTCGGCCACTCCTACGGCGCGCGGGTCGTGCTCGAGTTGTTGCGCCTCGAGCCCGAGCGGTTCGGGCGGGTCGTCCTAGTGGCGGCGGGCGGGACGCCGGTGCCTGCCGACACGAGCCAGCTGACCGACTTCTATGCCGACCCCACCGAAGAGCGGATGCGAGCGATGATCACCGGGCAACTCGCCGCCGGGTCGGCGCCCCCGTCTGACGATCACGTGCGACGCCGGCTGGCGCTTGCGCTTCGACCGGACGTACGCCGCTCCTTCGCCGCGGCCATGGCACCCGGCGAACCCGCGCCAGTCCACGACGCGGCGGCCCTGTCGGCCGTCGACCACGACGTGCTCGCCGTCCACGGCCGACGAGACACCGTGATCCCCTACGCCGCCAGCCTGTTCCTCGCCGAGCACGCACCCCGCTGCGATCTGCACGTCTTCGCCCATGCCGGCCACCAGGTGCAGCTGGAGATGCCGGACGCGCTCGCCTCGGTCGTGTCCCGATTCCTCGCAGCCGGTGACCCGGCATGAGTGGCGAGCCCGACATACAGAAGGAAGGAAAGAGATGACTGAAACCGCTCTGATCGATGGCGCACGGCTACGAAAGGTGTTCGGGATGTACCCCACCGGCGTGGCCGTGTTGGCCGCCCTCGTGGACGGCACCCCCGAGGGCCTGGCGGCGAGCTCGTTCACCTCCGTGTCCCTGGACCCACCGTTGGTCTCGGTGTGCGTAGCCCACACCTCCTCGACCTGGCCGCGGTTACGTTCCGCCACGCGGATCGGCGTAAGCGTGCTATCGGGCGATCAGGAGCAGGCTGGCCGGCAGCTGTCCGCCAAGGGCGTCGACCGTTTCGCCGGCCTTGCGTGGCGTGAGACTCCCGGCGGTGCTCTGCTGCTCGAGGGCGCCAGCGCCTGGCTCGACGTGAGCGTCCATCAGCACGTCGTGGCTGGTGACCACGACATCGTGATCCTCCGCGTCCACGACCTCGGCAGTAACCACGGGCTGCAGCCGCTGGTGTTCCACGCCAGCCAGTTCCGTCGATTGGCTGGGTGATGACGGTGGAAGAGCGCTCGACCACGTTGGCTTCCGAACTAGCGAAAGCGGAGCGTACGGTGCATCCGATCGCGCAGCTGACGCTGGCCGGAGACCTCTCGCTGGCCGAGGCGTATGCGGTACAGCTCGCCGGTGTGGCGCAGCGGGCAGATCAGGGTGACCCTGTTGTGGGCCTCAAGCTTGGCTTCACCAGCCGTGAGAAGGCTCGACAGATGGGTGTCCATGACGTGATCTTGGGCGTGCTGACCGGCGCCATGGACCTTGGGGGCCAGCCGCGAATCGTCCGTGGTCAGCTCATCCACCCAAGGATCGAGCCGGAGGTTACGTTTCGCCTAGGACCGGGTGCGGCGGAGGTGGACCTCGCCGATCCGCGTGTCTCACTTCTCGATCATGTCACCCACGTCGCCGCGGCGGTGGAGGTGATCGATTCCCGCTATCGCGACTTCCGGTTCAGCCTCGAGGACGTCGTGGCCGACAACACCTCCGCCGCACGGTTCGCCGTCGGGACGTGGGTGCCGATCGACGAGGTGCGCCACCGGATCAGCAGCTTGCCTGTCTCGCTCCGCGCCAACGGGGAGGTGATCGCCGAGGGCAACACGGCCGCTATCCTGGGCGACCCCCTGGCCACGCTCGTCGCCGTACAACGTCTCGCGGCCGAACACGGGCACCCACTGCCGGCGTCGGCGGTCGTTCTCGCCGGTGCGGCCACGCCGGCGGTCGTGATGACACCGGGCGTGACCTACGACGTCGAGGTCACCGGCCTCGGCGGGGTCTCCGTACGGGTCGAGGAATAGGTGGCAACGGGGATCGAAGAGACGAGCAAGACCCCACGCTGACCGACCCGCTGCCGGGCAGGCGATCAGCATGGCCTGAACCGGCCACCCGATACCGTCCACGAACGTGTGCCACGCAGGTGAAGGCCGCCGCCTACGACGTTGCCGCCCCCTGACGCGGCCTGCGAGGATCCGTGATCCCGGTCAGTGGGACAAGCCGTTTGACGAGCGCGGGTAAGCCATGGTCCGTGATGAGATGGGATGCCCATCTCGCGCGGGCTGTTTCAGAGACATAGGTGCCAAGGGGGCGCGGTATGAGCCAGCCAGCTACCGGGGTCATTGCGCCAGGGACACTCTGGAGGACAGAGGATCCCGACGAGGCCACGAACATTCTGAGCACGGTCTATGCCCCACACTCCTTGACCGCGAAGGGTGGTGGCCCATTCTCGTTCAGCCTTCAGACCGCCCACTCCCAGGAACTCATGGTCGGGTTCAACCGCTTCGGCTCCGAAGTTCGCATCGACGTGCCCCCGCCATCACGTTTTACACTCTCTGCTACAGCCCCGACGGCCCGGTGAACACCAGTTCCGGCGAACGCAGCATGGTGGCCTCAGCAACGACGGCCACGATCCTCCACCCCGACCACAGCTGGAGCTTCAGTCACTGGACCACCGGCGCATCGGTGATGTGTGTGCGCATCGATCGCGCCTCCCTTGAGGACGAACTCAGTGCTCTGCTCGGGCGTCCTGTCACCGACCCGATCGACTTCGGAGGCTCCCTAGACCTATGCAACGACCGTGGCGGGGAGTTCGCGCGGATCCTGCAAACCCTGCGCAGCGCGACCGGCGGTCTCAGCGGCATGGCTCAGTTGCACCCCCTGATCGCTGACCGCACCGGGCAGCTGCTCACGTCCGCGCTGTTGCTGGGCTGCGAGCACAGCTACTCTGACCTCCTGAGCGCCCGCCAGGCCATGACTGCCGTCCCCGGGGCCGTACGCCTCGTCCTCGATGCCGTCGAGCACGATCCGATGCAGGTGCTCTCCGCCGCTGACGCCGCCCGCATCGCCCACCTCAGCATCCGCGCCGTCGAGAAGGCCTTCGAGAAGCACGTCGGGGTCTCGCCCGTCCGCTTCGCCCGCCAAGTGCGCTTGGCCCGCGCCCGTGCTGACCTTCTCGCAAGCTCCCCCGAGTACGAGACTGTGCTCGGCATCGCCGCCCGCTGGGGCTTCAGCCACGCCGGGCGGTTCGCGTCACTCTACGAGGATCGGTACGGGGAATTGCCGTCGGTCTCCTTGCAGCGCTGAGCGGGCAATCGCCCAACGTGCAGTGCTATCTGCCGCAGCGGCTTCTCGGCCAGTCTGTCTCATCGTCACCGGCAGCGCGCGGACGCTGGCGATGGCCGTGGGCGACCGCACGCGGGTCGGGTACCTCCGCAAATGCGTAGAGGGCTACCACTTCAGACCGACCCGTACCCATCAGGCCGGGCGGATCTCCTTAGCGACCTCCTCAGTGTAGGACGCACACGCCTCAGCGGAGTTCTCCGGGAATCGCTCGTCCTTGGCACACAACAGCCCGACCTCGCGGGTGACAGGCCTGTCCCAACGACAGGCCGTCATCGCGGAGACGGGATGCCGACGGCGACTGAGAGGTTCGTCGCGACGCTTCCATAGCGGTGGCAGGGGTAGGAGCAGGAGAACAAGGAGCAAACGCTGCGCTTCCGTGGCTGCTGGCTCTGAAGTTCGTGCCCGGGCTTTTCAGTAATGCGGCGTCGTCGGCGTACCTGAAGCTTGGCGAACGGATCAGCGTGCTCCGCGGAAACTCCGCACTTTGAGACTCGAAATGCGCCGAGACGTCGCGCTAGAGTCAGAGGCGAATTACGAATCGATGTGGGCATCGGTGCAGGTCAAGTCTAGATCTTCCGAGACGGAACGTGCGATCCTGCGTTGAGGCCGAGAGGTCCCGGCGACACGAGAAGGCCAGGGGTTCGAATCCCCTCAGCTCCACCACCTGAAACCCGGTTCTGAACAGCCACAACGAGGCTGTTGGGGCCGGGTTTCTTGCTCGTCATTTGCTGGTCTGCTCGTCATCTGCCCCCGGGTCCTTCCGGACACTTCTGAGCACTCCCGTGCAGGGTTGCCCCGGTATCGGTGGTGAACAGAAGATCGTTGGCCCTCCTGCCGGTAGTCATGTGCTGAACGCTCGTGGAACTCTGTAGGAGGGAGCGACTGGAGCGACAGGGTGCTGGCGTCTGTTGCTCGTCCCAGGGTCGGAGATTTCGTGCGAGCGGGGCGTGGCGGAGAGGTTGGGTGCACGTTCTTGACCGGACGCGTCGTTGACGCCGTCGGACCGGCGAGCCATGATCGGTGGAATTCGAGCGTCGACTCGATTCCGTCTCTTCAGATTGCCGAGGTGTCATGGGAGTTCTCACCTTGGCGCGCCTCGCGGCAAATCGCGGTCGTGCCGTGCTGTCGGACACCGAGGACGCCGACCAGATCATCGACGTGTGCACCGGCGCGCTGCGCCCGCACTCCCTTGCGGTACGCCAAGCCCGAGCGCAGCTCGCCACGACCCTGACCCACGTCCAGCTGCGTGATGCCTCGGTCAACCGGCTGCGCTACGGAGCGGAGGTCACGGTGAGCTCCGGGGACGGAGTGCTCGACGACTATCTCCTGACCCTCCCTGTCGCGGGCGCAGGGATGTTCCGATACGGAGATACGGAGGTGCTGGCGACACCTGGCCGCGGCGTCATCATCGGCCCGCACCGCGAGTTCGAGTTCGCGTTCGACGCAGCCTGGGACCAGGTGATCGTGCGCCTTGACCGGGGCCGGGTCGAGTCGGTGGCGGCCGGCATTACCGGTGAGGTGGGTCCGGTCCACTTCGACGTCGCCCTGGCCGAGGGCGTCATCAGCCTCGACGGCTTGCTGGAGTCGGCCGTCAGCCTCGTCGACTCGGCCGCGGTCGAGCATCGTCCTCATCTGTTGTGGCAGCTCGAGCAGGTGATCATCGAGACGCTGCTGCTCGCGCAGCCGAACAATCGGACGTCCGTCGATCCAGACGATGCTCAGCCGGTGTCGCCACGCGTGCGGCGGGCGATGGACTTCATGCTCGACCGCATTGGTGAGCCCCTGACTGTCACGGCGGTGGCGGAGGCGTGCGGAACGAGCGTACGGAGCCTGCAGGCCGGCTTCCGGCGTGAGCTCGGGACGACCCCGCTGCAGTGGCTGCGTTCCCAGCGGATCGAGCGCGCCCACGCTCTGCTGGCCGGCGGTGCGCCCGGACTGTCGGTGACCGACGTCGCCTACAGCTGCGGCTTCTTCCACCTCGGCGAGTTCAGCAATGCATTCCGCCGCCGCTACGGAGTCACTCCCTCCACGGTCCTCGCCGAGCGTCGCTGACCAACCTCTTCGCGCATTTCCGAGTGCGCGACAGCGTCTTTCCGATATCGGGTGTGCCCCCGGTCACATGATCGTTGGGGCATGCAGATATCGCTCCTCCAGCTCGCCAGTCCGGACCATGAATCGGTCGAGGACCGACTTGCCCGTGTCGACCGCACGGTTCGCTCCGAACGCGCCTTGCGCGACGTCGATCTGCTGGTCCTGCCGGAGATGTGGACGGCCGGCTACTTCTCCTTCGAGCAGTACGCCGAGCGTGCCGAGCCCTTCGAGGGCCCGACGCTCTCCGCAGCTCGTAGCTGGGCGGCCGCGCTGCGGTTGTTCGTGCACCTCGGCAGCTTCGTGGAGGCCGACGCCGAGGGCCGGCTGCACAACACCTCCGTGGTCGTCGCCCCTGACGGCGCAGTCGTCACCCGCTACCGCAAGGTCCATCTGTTCGGCTACGGCTCTCGCGAGTCCGAGCTGTTGACGCCGGGTGACGACCTCGGCGTCGGACCGGTTGCAGGTCCTGCCACGGGTATCACGACGTGCTACGACCTGCGCTTCCCCGAGCTCTTCCGGAGCCTGGTCGACGAAGGAGCGGAGCAGGTGGTCGTCTGCGCCGCCTGGCCTGCTGCTCGCCTCGAGCACTGGCGTCTGTTCACCTCGGTGCGCGCCGTCGAGCAGCAGGTCAACCTGATCGCGTGCAACGCGGTCGGCGACCAGCAGGGTGTCGCTCTCGGTGGTCACAGCCGTGTGGTGGCGCCCACCGGCGACGTGCTGGTCGAGGCAGGCACCGACGAGGGCTTCACGTACGCCGATCTCGATCCCGGTCTGCCGAGCCGGGTCCGCGCCGAGTTTCCCGCCCTGGCCGACCGCCGTTGGCCGGCCGCCCTCACCACGATGAAGGAGTACGCATGAGCACCACTGCGACACGTCTCCGGCTCGGCACCACGGACGGTGCCGATGTCGAGATCGAGCCGACCCACCTCGTCGTCGCCGGTTACACCGGCCGCGACCAGGAGGCGGTTCGCCATCACATCGACGAACTCGCCGCGATCGGCGTGCCGGAGCCGGACACGATCCCCGCCTTCTACCCCCTCGAAGTCGACAGGCTGACCACCGCCGAGCGCATCGAGGTCAGCGGCGCCGAGACCTCCGGCGAGGTCGAGCCGGTGCTCATCCGGGCCAACGGCACCTACTACCTGACGATCGGGTCGGACCACACCGATCGAAAGATGGAGACAGTCGGCATCCAGCTTTCGAAGGCCGCCTGCCCGAAGCCGATCGCCTCCACCCTCATCGAGCTCGGCGACCCGCCGGCCCTTGTCGACTGGGACGCCATCGTCGTCCGCAGCTGGGTCGACGGCGACCTCTATCAGGAGGGCACCCTCGCCTCGATGCTCCCGATCACCCAGGTCCTGGCCGAGTGGGACCAGATCGGTGGCAGCGCCGACGTGGCCCTGGTCCTCTTCGGCGGCACTCGCCCGCTGATCGACGGCACCTTCCGCTACGGCCGCGACTGGCGCATGCAGCTCGAAGTCCCCGGCCACGCACCGATCGAACTCACCTACACCGTCTCTGTCAGGAGCAACTGATGCGTACCAGCACCGATTACCTCGCCTCCCTTGACGACGGCCGCCGTGTCATCGTCGATGGCAAGCCTGTCGAGCACATCGCCAGCGACCCGGCCTTCGCGCCTATCGCCAGCACCATCGGCGATCTGCTCGACCTCGCTGCCGACCCCGCCAACGAGATGCAGGTCCACGACGAGGCGAGCGATCGCCCGGTCAACCGTCTCTTCCTCGCGCCCCGCAGCGCGGATGACCTGCAGTCGTGGCGCGACGCCGCCCAGGTCTGGGCCAACCACACCCACGGTTGGGTGGGACGCTCTCCCGACCATGTCGGTGCGTTCGTGGCCGCGTTCTCGGCCTACCCCGAGGCGTTCGCGACCGAGCGTGGTCTGGCCGACAACGTGCTCGCGTTCCACCGACGCATCGTCGAGAACGACCTGTACGTGTCGTACGCGATCATCCCGCCGCAGGTCTCACGCGCCACGACCGCGCACGCCTGGGAGGGCGACTTCATCCAGGTCGGCGTCAAGGAGGAGCGCGAGGACGGCATCGTCGTCCGCGGGGCCCAGATGCTGGCCACCGGAGGTGCGGTCGCCGACGAGATCCTGGTGTCCTGCATCAAGCCGCTCCAGGCCGAGGACGCCGACTTCGCGGTCAGTTTCACGGTCCCGGTCAACGCCGACGGCCTCAGTCTCTACTGCCGTCGCCCGTACGCACCTGGCGCGACGAGCGAGTACGACTACCCGCTGAGCTCCCGCTTCGACGAGACCGATGCACTGCTCGTCTTCGACGACGTGTTCATTCCGTGGAAGGACGTCTTCGTCTACAAGGATGTCGCCGGCCTCCGCAAGCAGTTCTTCGAGACTGCAGCCCACGTCCTGGGCAACTTCCAGGCCCAGATCCGGTTCGCCACCAAGCTGAGGTTCCTCGCCGGCATCGCTCGCAAGGTCGCCGCGGTCAACGGCGTGGACAAGTTCCCCGGCGTGGTCGAGAAGCTCGGTGAGCTGGCCAGCCTGGTCTCGGTCGTCGAGTCCGGTGTCAACTCCGCCCAGTTCACCGCCACGATCGATGCGCAGGGCGTGATCCGTCCCGGTGCCCAGGCGCTCTACGGTGCCATGGGTCTCCAGGCCGAGATCCACCCGCGCGTCATCGGCATCCTGCGAGACCTCGTCGGGGGTGGAGTCCTGCAGGTGCCCTCCAGCGTCCACGAGCTCGTCGAGGAGGCCACCCGGGACGACATGGAGCGCTATGTCAGCAGCCCCGGCATGTCCTCGATCGACCGGGTCAAGCTGTTCAAGCTGGCCTGGGATGCGATCGGCAGCGAGTTCGCCGGCCGTCACCAGCAGTACGAGCTCTTCTACTCCGGAGCCCCCTTCGTCGTGAAGGGCTACGCGTTCCGCAACTTCGACTACGACGGGCCGATCGGGTCCGTCGAGGAGTTCCTGGCGTCGTACGGCGTCACCGAGCTCGCCGCAATCACCGAGGAGGTCACCGCATGAGCAAGCCCGAGATCGAGTTCACCCCGATCACCGACATCGACTACACCCTGTGCCCGGGAGACAACCCCCTGATCAAGGAACGGATCCTCGCCTCCGACCCGAAGGGCGGCGTAGCCACCCGGATCCTGCGTTACGAGCCGGGCGCCGACTCGACAGAGCTGGGCGTGCAGAAGCACGAGTTCTGGGAGGAGGTCTACATCATCGAAGGGTCGTTCCACGACCTCTCCCTGGACCGGACCTTCGTGGCCGGCGAGTTCGCCTGCCGGCCGCCGGGCATGCCGCACGGCCCGTGGCGCACCGACGAGGGTGTGACCACCTATGAGGTCCGCTACCACGCCCGGGCCGAGGACTGAGGGAGATGGGGACGATGACCGCATCCCTGGTCGACCCGATGACGATGCGGCAGACCATGGGCCGCTTCGCCACCGGTGTCGCCGTCATCACCACAGAACACGAGGGCGTCCCGCACGGCATGACCGTGAACTCGCTGACCTCGGTCTCGCTCGAGCCGCCCCTGCTGCTGGTCTGCTTCAATCACGGGGCTCGCAGCGGGGATGCGGTCACGTCCGCCGGGCGGTTCGCGGTCAACATCCTTTCCGCGCGCCAGCAGCCGATCGCGATGCGCTTCGCCCAGCGCGGCGAGGACCACTTCGCCGGCCTCGGCCTGGAGTACGACGGCCACCGCGTGCCCGTCGTGCCCGGTGCGTTGGCGCACCTCGACTGTGACGTCGAGCAGGTGGTCGAGGCGGGCGACCACACGGTCGTCTTCGGGGCAGTCAAGGATGTCTGCTCCCGTGAGGGGGACGCTCTCGGGTTCCACGGCGGACGCTTCGCGGACGTCACCGCACACGGGCACGAGCCCGAGCACTGGTTCTTCTAGGCCACCCCGGCCCGAACCAGACCTGAACGAGAAATGCCCCGGCGGCTGCGGCAACAGCCCCCGAGGCGAGGTCACCGGACACGCACCTTCAGGAGAGACCCATGTCCAGAACAACCCTCGATCAACCTAGCAAGCAGTCTCGGCGAACATCACACACCAGCCTGCCGGTCGTCGCCGGCTCGAGCCTCGCCGGCACCGCCGTCGAGTGGTACGACTTCTTCCTCTACGGCACCGCCTCGGCGCTCGTCTTCAACACCCTGTTCTTCCCTGCCTCCGACCCCCTCGTCGGCACGATCCTCGCCTTCGCGACGTACGCAGTGGGCTTCCTGGCGCGTCCGATCGGCGCCATCGTCCTCGGGCACTTCGGCGACCGGCACGGGCGGCGCGCCACGCTGATCGCGAGCCTGCTGCTGATGGGCGGATCCACCTTCCTGATCGCCTTCCTGCCGAGCTACGCGACGATCGGGATCGGCGCGCCGATCCTGCTCGTGACCCTTCGCCTCGTGCAGGGCTTCGCACTGGGCGGCGAGTGGGGCGGCGCCGTACTTCTCGTCTCCGAGCACGGCGACGAGAAGCGGAGGGCGTTCTACGCCTCCTGGCCCAACATCGGCCCACCGCTCGGAAACCTCGCCGCGGCAGGAGTGCTCCTTGCCCTCAACAGCACGCTGTCCGAGGCCGACTTCCTGTCATGGGGCTGGCGGATCGCCTTCGGCCTCTCGGCGCTCCTCGTCCTCATCGGTCTCTGGCTGCGTCTCTACGTCGCAGAAACCCCGCTCTTCGAGCAGGCACAGAAGAAGGCCGATGCCCAGCCCAAGGGTCTACCCGCGGGCGTCGTGGTCCGCAAGCACTGGCGGATGGTGCTGCTGGCCGCGGCAACCCGCTTCGGTGAGAACGCAGGGTTCTACATCTACTCCCTGTTCGTGATCACCTACGTCACCAAGATGATCCACCTCGACCAGTCGGTGGCGCTGACGGCGGTACTGATCGGCCAGGGCGTCGCGGTCGTAGCGATCCCCTTGATCGCCGTGCTCGCCGATCGAATCGGGCGACGGCCGATCTATCTCGCCGCATCGGTGGCGACGATCGTGTGGTCCTTCGTCTTCTTCGGCCTGCTGGACACGAAGAACACGGCGCTGATCGTGGTGGCCGTGGTGGGAGGTCTGCTGATCTTCGCCGCCTTCAGCGCGGTGATCGGCGCCTTCTTCTCCGAGTTGTTCCCGACCGAGGTGCGCTACTCCGGCGTCTCGTTGGCCTACAACCTGGCCTCGGTCCTCGCGGGCTCGCTCGCTCCGATCATCGCGATCGCGCTCTACCAGAAGTTCGGGACGGGCTATGCGATCGCGGCGTACCTCGCAGCCATGGGCGCGGTCTCCCTCGTCGCCTCGCTGATCGCGAAGGAGACGCGGGAGACGGACCTGGCCACCGTCGGACAAGACTGAGCGATCTCGGCGGCTCTGCGGCCGGCATCGCTGATCAACAAGTCGTTCTGGCCAGATCTACTCTGGGGGAGGGGGTGCAACGTGTCCATCGATGAGATCGCTGAAGTCGTTCGGTGCCACGGCACTCCGCTCCTCCGTGCCGCAGACGAGGTTGACGAGGTGGTCGACGCCTGCGCGACAGCGCTACGTCCTCATGTGCTGCGCGTACGCGGTCGAGGAGCCGATCTCTCCGCGCGGCTGGATCATCTGCCGAGCGCAGTCGGTTTGTGCCGGCTGCGCTACGGCGCTGACGTCACCATCTCGGGGATCGCCCCGGAGCAGGACGAATTCATCGTTGCGCTGCCGGTCGCGGGACGTGCGCGTTTCGACTACGGACGGGCGACCGCTGTGCTCGGGCCCGGAGCCATGTCGGTTGTCAGTCCCTACCGGCCGTTCACGCTGGAGATCGGCCGCGACTTCGACCAGGTCCTGATGCGCTTGGACCGTCGGCGTGTCGAGATCGCGGCCGCGGCGCTGATCGGGGCTCGAGAGGCGACCCCCGTGCACTTTGATCTCACGACCGCCCAGATCAGCCCCGGGCTCGTGGGGGTGATCGACGCGGCCGCCCGGCTCGCGGCCGATCCGCACGTCACACAGCGCATGCGCCTGGTGATCCAAGCCGAGACCCTGATCGTCGATGCCCTTCTGCTGGGGTACCCGAGCAACCTGAGCAGGAGACTCGAGGGCGTCGCGAAGAGCCCCTCCGCCGAACGTGTGTCTCGTGCGATGGAATACATGCTCGTGAACCTCGCGCAACCGCTCTCGCTCTCGGACGTTGCTCGGCATTGTGGGGTGACGCTTCGGAGCCTGCAGCTCGGGTTCCGCCGCGAGGTCGGAATGTCGCCCGGTGAATGGCTCCGCAATCAGCGTCTAGAACGCGCCCACCATCAGCTCTCCATGGCTGACGAGGCCGAGACGACCGTGACTGCGGTGTCCGTGGCGTGCGGATTTCTGCACCTCGGGGACTTCGCCGCGAGGTTCAAGCAGAGGTTTGGGGAGTCGCCATCGGCCGTGCTGCGAGGCGCCCGCCGGTAGGGCCGACGTCGCCTGCAAGGTGGCCGTTCGCGTCCGTGCTCACCAGTGTTCGCATCGGCGATTGGCGGGAGCCCCCTGGTGGACGAGACTCGATTGAACCGGACGAGCGGTCAGCCGGTCTGGATTCCAGAACCGTCGCCACCGACGGACCTGCATCGCGGCACATCGCGCTTCCATCACCACGCCAATGAGCAAGGAGATCCACCATGTCCCTATCGGTCGAAGACAAGCTCGAGATCGTAGAGCTCTCCAACGCGCACATGCGCTCACTCGACAACCACGACGTCGACGCCTGGGTAGCGGCCTGGGTGCCGGACGGGACGTTCGTCGCCACGTACGGCACGTTCGCCGGGCACGACGCGATCCGTGAGTTCATCAACGGTCACATCGCAGCCGGCAAGGAAGACGGTGCCCGCCACCTGATGACGAACTACGTCGTCGACGGCGATGGCGACACTGCCAGCATCACCTGCGCAGTCACCAAGCTCCAGGTGGAGAAGCCCCCGTTCATCATCGCCTCGGGTATCTACACCGACAGCGTCGTGCGCACCGCAGAGGGCTGGAAGTTCGCGTCGCGCAAGTTGGACATCGACAACGGTGTGTTTGCGCGTGCCGCGGCCGAGGCGGCTGCCGCCGGATCGCAGCGTTGAGGAGTCTGGCCATGACCGAACTTGCCGCGGAACGCTGGGGAGACTCGGGCCCTCGGGTCGTCATGGTGCACGGCAGCTTGGGTTCTGCTGCGGCCGCCTTCGGCGAGCAGCAGGTGCTCGCCGACCGATTCCAGATCATTGCCCCGTACCGCAGGGGCTATAGCCCGAGCCCGAGCACCGAGCGGATCGACCCAGATCGTGACGCGACCGAGATCGTCGAACTGCTCGGCGACGGGGCGCACCTGGTGGGAACGTCCATGGGAGGGGTCGTCGCCATGCGGGCCGCCGCCTTGGCTCCGGAGAAGGTCTGGTCGCTGACTGTGGTCGAACCGCCGGCGATGCCGAACGGTGCAGGTCGGCCAGCAGCAGACCAGCTCATTGCGGCGCTGCGCGACTACTGGGCCGTGGCAGACGCCTCGGATCTCGAGTCCTTCGCGGCGGGCTTCCTCAAGGTGCTCAGCGTTGACATTCAACTGCCCTCGCCGCTCCCCCCGTCGCTCGTTGAGGCGGTCGGAAACCTCACCACCGAGCGGCCTTGGGAGACCGGAGTTCCGGTGGAGAAGCTCGCACAGACCTCCTTCCCCAAGCTGATCGTGACGGGTGGCGGAACAGCCGGTTTCGAGGACGTGGCCGACGCGTTGGCGGAGACCCTGGGGGCCAAGCGGGTTCTGTTCGAGGGAAGTCCGCATGCCGTCCAGCGAATCGGCCAGCGGTTCAACGACGAACTCCTCGCCCACCTGAGTGCTGCCGCGGCCGCTGTCAGGCAGGCCTGACCGCCGCCGAGTCAGCCGACTCAACATCAACTCAACACATCAGCTCTGTCGAGGGGCATCGAGATAAGACGAGGGGAGTTGGGGTGGATACCCGAAACAACGGACGATGTTTGAACGTCATCGCTGGTCAGCGACCGAGCGAGCCCAAGAAGGGCCCAGCGTCGCCGGGACATCGGCGTTGAGGATTCACGCTCGGACTGAAAGAGAAGGCTAGGGGTTGAATCCCCTCAGCTCCACCATGTGCTTGAGACGCGACAGGAAGCCCGGGCCCTAGGCCCGGGCTTCTTTGCGTGCTTCGCCAGAAGCTCTTCTCGGGTTCGATCTGGTGGGCGGAGAGGATCCCGCCACTCCTCGGACAGATCCCCGCAAATGGGGCATGACGCCGAAGAGGAGCGCCGGGCATCCTGCAAGAGGCTCGGGGCGGCAACGACACACCACGAGCGGGGGGAATCATGGGGGCATGGCTTCGGCGCACGCTGGCGGCCTCGGCGGCGGCGAGCGCGGTGGGGCTAGCGGTGGTGCCACCGGCGGCGGCCATCGTGTACGGGGCGCCCGACCAGGGTCGGCATCCGGCCGTGGGCAGCCTCCTCTACGACTTCGACGGGGACGGAGCGCTGGACCAGGCGTGCACGGGGACCTTGATCTCGCAGACCGTGTTCCTGACCGCTTCGCACTGCACCGCCTTCCTCGACGCGCAAGGCGTCGGCGAGGGCGAGGCCGCGGTGACCTTCGACGACGAGATCGGCCCGGGCATGACCCTGCACCGCGGCACCGCACACACTCACCCCGACTACGGATACTCCGGGGCCGGTGGCCGCTCCGAGCCGCACGACATCGCGGTGATCGTGTTCGACGACCCCGTCGGGATCCAGCCGGCCCAGCTCCCCGAAGCCGGCCTCCTGGATGACCTCAAGGCCGCACACCAGCTGAGGAGCACCGAGTTCACAACCGTCGGCTACGGGGCGGTCCGCGAAACCCGAAAGGGAGGGCCTGCCGGGATCCTGGACAACAACGAGCGACGATTCGCCGTCCAGACCCCGGCATCGCTGACCAGCACCTGGCTGACCCTGTCGGTCAACCAGGCCACCGGCGGCGGTGGCACCTGTTCCGGCGACTCCGGAGGGCCGCACTTCCTCGGTGCCGGAGCAACCGAGACCGACGTCGTCGCGTCCATCACGGTCACCGGCGACACCGTCTGCAAGGCCACCGACGTGACCTACCGGGTGGACACCCCGGCCGCCCGCGACTTCCTCGCCGGGTTCGTGACCCTGCCCTGAGCTCGCTTCGCCGCGGCCGACCAGTTGCAGGAGGGGAACCGAGAGGATCGCGCGGGCGCTGCTGGGCGATCTCGGTGGGAAAACGACTGCGCGGAAAGCGATCCCGTCGATGGACGTGCGGCCGGTAGTTTCATGCACCGCAGAAACCGGCTCCGGACCAGTAGTTCCATCTGGTCAGGAGCCGGTTTCGTCGTCCGTGCGTCAGGGTGTTGCCTGACTCAGGCCCGGGCGGGGTCGACAGGAATGAAGTCGACCTTCTCTCGGACTCCGCAGTCGGGACAGCACCAGTCGTCGGGTACGTCGTTCCAGGCCGTGCCCGCGGCGAAGCCCTCCAGCTCGTTGCCGGCGGAGACCTCGTAGAGATAGCCACAGCCGGGGCACTTGGCGGCGAGGACCTCGACCGCGGAGATGCTCGCCACGGTGACGTCGTCGGTCGTTGCGCGAGCGTGCTCGCCGGCGCCCCATCTGGCCAGAATGCGCTCGCGCTTCCGCGGGGAGATGTTCGCCAGTGTCAGGTCACCGTCGAAGTGCGCGGCGACCCGCTTGTCCATGATGTGCCAGAACAGCGGAGGGATGAGCGCCACGACGATCATGCCGGTGTAGCCGGTCGGGAGCACCGGCGACTCGGGGAAGTCCCGCAGGGTCTGGTAGCGCCGGGTCGGGTTGGCGTGATGATCGCTGTGCCGCTGCAGGTGGTAGAGCAAGACGTTGGTGGCGATGTTGTTGCTGTTCCAGCTGTGCGAGGGGTTGACCCGCTCGTAGCGCTGCCGACCGCTGGTACCGACCTTCTGTCGCAGCATCCCGTAGTGCTCCATGTAGTTGACCGCCTCCAGGAGCGAGAACCCGACGACTGCCTGGAGCAGCAGGTAAGGGAGGACGACGGGTCCGAGCCACAGGGTCAGGGCGCCCCACAGCGCCACCGACATGAGCCAGGCGTTGAGGACGTCGTTGCCCAGGCGGAACGGGTGCTGCTTCTTGCGGGCGAAGCGCTTCTTCTCCAGGTGCCACGACGAAGTCAGCGAGCCGGCGACGGTGCGGGGCCAGAAGCCGTAGAAGGTTTCACCCATCCGGGCGGAGGCGGGGTCGTCCGGGGTGGCGACGCGGACGTGGTGTCCGCGGTTGTGCTCGATGTAGAAGTGGCCGTAGAACGTCTGTGCCAGCGCGATCTTCGAGAGCCACCGCTCGGCGTCCTCACGCTTGTGGCCGAGCTCGTGGGCGGTGTTGATGGCAACGCCTCCGACGATGCCGACCGAGACGGCGATCGCGACCCGGTCGACCGTGGGCAGGTCATGCGATGCCAGGTACCACAGCGCACCGACGAAGCCGGCGTACTGCACCGGAAGATAGAGGAAGGTCACCCAGCGGTAGTACTTGTCGTTCTCCAGCGCCTCGATGACGTCCTCGGGCGGGTTGGTGTCGTCGTAGCCGGAGAGCAGATCCAGGAGCGGGATGACGACGAAGAACATCACCGGCGTGAGCCAGAGCCACAGGCTCGATCCGGTTGCGTCCATCAGCAGGACGCCGATGATCGGGAACAAGGGCACGGCGATGCCGAGCACCCACAGGTAGCGCTTCTTGTCCTTCCACTCCGCGTGCGTACGGGTGGACGCCGCTGATGCAGCCATGAGGGCCTCCTCGGATAGTCACGAGCTGGGCTGGTACAGCCCGATACGACGAGACTCGCCGCTGCGGACCGTGTCTGGCTCGTGGCGTGGTTCAAGATCCCGGCCGGCTTTTGTGTACGAGGCCAAGCCGGGCGCGCCGAGCACGGCTCAGTCCTGGCCCTCCGTGGCGTGGAACAGTGCGCGGTGCTGGATCGCCAGGCGGAGCTCGTCCCCGCTCTTGGCCACCGGCCGGGCCAGCAGCTCCTCGGCACGACCGAGCCGGTACCGGACGGTGTTGCGGTGCACGCAGAGTTCCTCGGCTGCGTCCTCCACGTTCCCGCTGTGAGACAGGAAGGCGAGCACGGTCTCGCGGATCCGTGCCGTCGGCTCGTCGGGTGACCCCAGCGGTCCCAGCACACGGTCGACGAACCGGTCGACCTCGGCGCTGCAGCCGAGCAGGGCGAGGAGCTCGACCCGGTCGTAGCGCATGACCGGTGCCGGCCTGCCCCCGCTCGCAGAGATCCGCAGGGTGCGCCGCGCATCGTCGTGGCTGCTGACGAACCCCTCTTGACCAGGTGCGGGTGCCCCGGCGTACATGACGGCTCTGATGGCCTCCAGGGCCGGGCGGAGGTCGTCGAGACTGCCCAGGTCCGGCTGGTCACGTGTGCCGATCCAGGCCCACAGCCGCCGGCCGCCAGGATGCACCACCAGTGGATTGCTCCCACCGAGTCTGTTGGCGACTTCGCGGACGATCCGGTCGAGCTCGTCGATCGCGTACGCATCGGCGGTCTCCAGGATCAGGGCGGTGTGCCGCACCGACATCGGATAGCCGCCCAGGGCTGCCGAGGTGCGGCGGGCGTCGGTGGACTCCCCGGCCAGGACGGCCTTCACGACCTCATACCGCTGTGCCGCCACGCCTTTGGTGTGGCGAGAGTTCTCGGCGTGGAAGATCTCGGTGGAGTCTGTGATCGCTGCATCGATCCATGAGCTCGCGCGTCCCCAGAGGAAGATGAGCAGCGCAGCATGGTCGATCTGGTCGGTCGGCAGCGCGTTGACGACGCCGGTGACGTAGCGCCATGACTCCTGCTGAGCGGCTCGGTAGATCTTGATCAGAAGCTCGAGCGGTAGCTGGCGATCTGCGACCTCACGAGCCATCCGACTGCCCGCCCTCGGTAGGTGGGCCTGGAAATCGGGTTGGACGAAGGCTGCCAGAAACGCAAGCCAGTGTTCCTTGACGGCGTCGTTCAAGAACGCGACGAAGTCCGGCTCCGAGGCAAGCTCGGGCAGCTCGCGCCGGATCGCGCCGCTCGTCCGGGTGACCCAGCCGTCGATCATCTCCGGGCGTAGCTCGTCGGCGACGAACGACGGGAGCCAAGCGGCGACCTCGGTGGGAAGAGCATCGGTGGTCAACTGAGGTCCCTCCCGAACGGGTTCGGCGTGCTGGCTCGCCAGGCTAGCCCACTTTGTGACCGTGGCCACGTCGTGTTCACGCCACGTCGTGCTCACGTCGGTGCCGCGGGTGCGGACCGAGCTCCGGCCCGGATGTCAGGTCGTTTGTCGTGCCGTACAACCGGGGCGACGACATTTGGGTGCACGTCACAAGATGCCGCCGCAACTCCGTTGATGAACTACGCGAGCCCGATCGTGTGACGGGCAACACGTTCCGAACAACTGACAGGAGTGCTCGGTGGATGCATCGTGCCCCGAACAGGCCTATGACGTCGTCGTGGTCGGCTCTGGCTTCGGCGGCTCGGTCGCCGCTCTGCGGCTGGTCGAGAAGGGCTACCGGGTGCTGGTGCTCGAGGCCGGTCGTCGGTTCCGAGACGAGGACTTCGCGGCAACCTCCTGGGACGCCCGGAAGTTCCTGTTCGCGCCTCGACTCGGCTGCTTCGGAATCCAGCGCATCCGTCTCCTCCGCGACGTGGTTGTACTCGCCGGCGCAGGGGTGGGCGGCGGTTCGCTGGTGTACGCGAACACGCTCTACGAGCCCCGCTCGGACGCCTTCTACCGTGACGCCCAGTGGTCCCACATCACCGACTGGCGCGAGGAGCTGGCTCCGTACTACGACCAGGCCAAGCGGATGCTCGGGGTCCGGCCGAACCCGACGACCACCCGCCCCGACGAGATCATGGGCGAGGTCGCCGCCGAGCTCGGCGTGGCCGACAGCTACGGTCCCGCGCCGGTCGGGGTCTTCTTCGGCCGCGACGACGCCTTGGAGCCCGGCGTGACGGTCGCAGACCCGTACTTCGGCGGGGTCGGTCCCGACCGCACCGGATGCCTGGAGTGCGGCGAGTGCATGACCGGATGCCGGCACAACGCCAAGAACACGCTCTTGAAGAACTACCTCCACCTCGCCGAGCGCGGCGGCGCCGAGGTGCGGGAGCTCACCACCGTCGACAGCATCACGCCCGCCGACGGTGGCTACCGCATCGCCACCCACCAGACGGGCCGGTCACGCCGGCGCACCGCGCAGACGATCGCAGCCGAACAGGTGATCATCGCCGCCGGCACCTGGGGTACGCAGGAGCTGCTGCACACCATGAAGCAGCAGGGCCTTCTGCCCGGCCTCTCCGACCGGCTGGGGAAGCTGACCCGGACCAACTCCGAGGCCCTGTGCACCGCGAGCACGCGACCGGGGCGCCGGACCGACGGCGACCTCAACCACGGCGTCGCCATCACCAGCTCGATCCACCCCGATGACCACACCCACATCGAGCCGGTGCGCTACGGCGCCGGGTCCGGCTTCATGGGGCTGCTCACCACGGTGATGACTGACGGCGGCGGCCGGGTGCCGAGGGCGGTCAAGTGGGTCGGCCAGATCCTGCGTCATCCGGTCCAGTTCGTCGGCCACTACCTGGGGATCCGCAGCTGGGCGGAGCGTACGGTCATCGCCCTCGTCATGCAGACCAGCGACAACTCGATCACCGTCTTCGGCAAGAAGCGGCGCCTCGGCCGCGGGTCGCTGCGGCTCTCCTCGAAGCAGGGCCACGGCGAGCCGAACCCGACCTGGATCCCGGTCGCCAACCAGGCGATCCGCAGCATCAGTGAGAAGATCGACGGCCGGCCGTTCTCGAGCGTCGGCGAGATCTTCAACGTCCCGATGACGGCCCACTTCCTCGGCGGCTGCGTGATCGGGGACAGCGCCGAGAGCGGCGTCGTCGACCCCTACCACCGCGTCCACGGCCATCCCGGGCTGCACATCACCGACGGCTCGACGATCTCCGCCAACCTCGGAGTGAACCCGAGCCTGACCATCACGGCGCAGGCCGAGCGAGCCATGTCGATGTGGCCCAACAAGGGCGGGACCGACCCACGGCCGTCCCTCGGTGCGGCCTATCGGCGAACGGCGCCGGTCAGCCCGAACCACCCGATGGTGCCGGTCGAGGCACCCGCCGCTCTGCGACTGCCGGTGATCGCGATCAACGGCCGGGCGGCTTCATGACCGCCGCCCCGACCAACCGGGTCGAACCATCCGGTGTCCGAGGCATGACGCCCGAGCGTCAGAGGATCGCCGCCGAGGCGCTCCAGTCCCACGCGATCTTCAAGGCCCTGGCCTCCTTCGGCGACTTCTACGATTTCGTCGTCCAGGTCTTCCGGAAGGGGTTCACCCGGAGGTTCCAGTTCCGTGAGTTCATCTCCCAGGCATGGTTCATCACCACGGTCTCGTTCTGGCCGGCGCTCTTGGTCGCGATCCCGTTCTGCGTGGTCATCATCTTTCAGGTCAACCAGCTCCTGATCGAGATCGGCGCGGTCGACCTGGCAGGCGCCGGCGCTGCCGTCGCCGTCGTCCGCGAGATCGGCCCGATCGTCAGCGTTCTCGTCGTCGCCGGGGCCGGAGCCACCGCGATCTGCGCGGATCTGGGCTCACGCAAGATCCGCGAGGAGATCGACGCGATGACCACCCTCGGGATCGATCCGGTCCAGCGCCTCGTCGTCCCTCGCGTGGTCGCGTCGACCCTCGTGGGCATCGCGCTCAACGGCCTGGTGACCGTCGTCGGCCTGGTCGGCGGCTACTTCTTCTCCGTGGTGCTGCAGGGCGCCACCCCAGGGCTCTACCTCAACGACCTCACCCTTCTCGTGGGGCTCTCGGACTTCATCGCCGCTGAAGCCAAGGCAGCTGTCTTCGGACTGCTGGCCGGCCTGACCGCCTGTTACCTGGGGCTCAACGCCAAGGGCGGGCCCAAAGGCGTCGGGGAAGCAGTGAACCAGACCGTCGTGTTCGCGTTCATGCTCCTGTTCGCCGCCAACAGCGTGATCAGCACCCTGTTCCTCCAGCTCAAGTCGGGAGCCTGAGATGGCCGTCAACACATCAGCTCTCCGCGAGCTCGGCGAGCAGCTCGCCTTCCACGGCCGCGCCTACGCCCACTTCCCACATGCCTTCCGCCGCTACCGCAAGGAAGTCGTCCGGCTCCTGGCCGAGGTCGCGATGGGAACCGGCGCACTGGCACTGATCGGCGGGACCGTTCTCGTGATCGGCTTCCTCACCGCGGCGTCGGGCATCGAGGTCGGGCTGCAGGCGTACACGTCCTTCGACAACATCGGTGTCTCCGCGCTGTCGGGGTTCTTCTCGGCGTACTTCAACACTCGCGAGGTGGCTCCGATCATCGCGGGGATCGCACTCACCGCGACCGTCGGCGCGGGGTTCACCGCCCAGATCGGCGCCATGCGGGTCTCGGAGGAGATCGACGCGCTCGAGGTGATGGCAGTGCCGCCGGTGCCCTATCTGGTGACCACTCGGATCATGGCCGGGCTCATCGCCGTCATCCCGCTGTACGCCATCGCGGTGATGATGTGCTGGCTGGCGACCCGGCTGGTGGTGACCGTCGGCTACGACGAGGCGCCGGGCACCTACCAGCACTACTTCGACACCTTCCTGATCCCCGGCGACCTGTTCCTGTCCATGCTGAAGGTCGCGATCATGGCGCTGGTCGTGGTCTCGGTGTGCTGCTACCACGGGTTCAAGGCGTCGGGCGGACCCGCCGGCGTCGGCCGGGCCGTCGGCCGGGCCGTGCGCTCGGCACTCGTCGCCATCATGTTCGTCGACCTGATCTTCGGCATCGCCATCTGGGGCGGTCCGTCGGTCCACATCGCGGGGTGAGGGGCATGGTTGATCGTCACGTCACCTACGGGCTCACCTTCATCGCGCTGATCCTCGCGCTCGTCGCCGGCACCGTCGCCACCTACCAGGGCGCCTTCCGCTCCACCGTTCCGCTCACCGTCTCCTCCGACCGGGCAGGGCTGACCCTGACCTCGGGCGCAGCGGTCAAGCTCCGCGGCGTCGCGATCGGCAGAGTCGGCTCCGTCCACAACGACGGCGGCGACGGGGTCTCGATCCAGCTCGACATCGACCGGGGCGAGTTCGACCAGATCTCCAGCGACGCGACCGCCGAGATCGTCCCGCCGACGGCGTTCGGCGCGAAGTACATCCAGCTCAACCCCGGTGACCCGGGCGCCGCGCGGATCCGAGCCGGATCGACGATCGATGCCGACCGGGTCACGGTCGAGGTCGACGAGGCGTTCGAGAACCTCACCCAGGTGCTCGACACCGCCAAGCCCGCCGAGGTCGCGGCCGCTCTCACCGCCGTCTCGCAGGCGGTGGACCAGCGCGGCGAGGACATCGGGCTCCTGATCACCCAGACCAACGGCTACCTCACCTCGTTCAACCCGTATCTGAACACGCTCACCAGCGACATCAGGTCGGGCGCGAGCGTCGCGCAGACGTACGACACGGCGCGGCCCGACCTGGTGGCCCTGGCCGACAACGCCGCGGTGACCAGCCGGACCCTGACCACGCAGCAGCGGTCGCTGCACGCCTTCGAGCTGAGCCTGTACTCCTTCGACAACAGCGCGAGCAGGTTGCTGGACAGCTCGGGAAAGCGGCTGACCACCACGTTGAAGCTCACCGAGCCGGTCACCGACGTCGTGGCGAGGTACTCCCCGGAGCTACCCTGCACGATCCTCGGTCTCGCCTCGGCCAACAAGCTCGCCGAGGCCGCCGTCGGAGGCACACATCCGGGGGTCACCACGATCACCCGCATCGTCCCGGGGCGTGATCCCTACACGTACGAGCGCAACCTGCCGAAGGTCGGCGACACCAGGGGTCCTGAGTGCTACGGGCTTCCGTACGTCACCGAGGAGGAGGCGCAGGCCGCGGTGCCGACGTTCGTGACCGGAGCCAACCCCTATGCGGGCAAGCAACCCACGGTCCAGGAGAACACGCTCACCACGCTGCTCGGTCTGCTGGCCGGTGGCGCCAACGCTGCAGGAGGCAAGCAGTGACCAGCAACAGCAAGCTTCGGCGCCGGGAGCGTTCCGACCTGATCAAGTTCGGCATCTTCCTGGTCGTCGCGGCGCTGTTCACCTACTGGGTCGGGGTGGTGACGGCCGCGCACCGTCCGGGCGACCGGATCACGTATGACGCCGTCTTCGCCAACGTGTCGGGTCTCGAGAAGGGCGACTCGGTCCGCATCGCCGGCGTGGACGTCGGAAAGGTCACGGCGCTGGCGGTCCAGCGCGACGCGACCGTGCGTGTCTCCTTCGACGTCCCGCGGGGCCAGAAGCTCAATGCCTCGACCGAGGCCACGGTGCAGTATCGGAACCTCATCGGCGACCGGATCGTCCAGCTCAGCCGACCTGACCCGGACGCGAGACCGATCGCGGCCGGCGACACCATCCCGTTGTCCCGGACCAGGCCAGCTCTCGACCTCGACCTGCTGCTCAACGGGTTCAAGCCGCTCTTCGCGGGTCTCGCCCCGGCGCAGATCAACGCCTTCTCGGGCGACCTGGTCAAGATCCTCCAGGGGCAGAGCTCCGCGATCTCCACCCTGGTGGAGCGGGCGGCCTCGCTGACCACGACGCTCGGCAACCGCCAGGAGCTGATCGGGGAGGTGATCCGGAACCTCAACACCGTCGTCGGCACGCTCGACGACAAGCGCGAGACCATCCAGGCGCTCATCGACCAGTTCAGCAAGCTCCTCGACGGTCTCGAGCAGCAGGACACCCAGATCCTCGACGCAGCGGCGCAGACCGACCGGTTCGCGCGCCAAGCCGCGTCACTGGTCGAGGCGGGCAGGGGAGACCTCACGGCCGACCTGACCCAGCTCACCAGGGCGGCGAACGGCATCAACCAGGAGCAGGCCACCCTGCAGCAGGTGCTGCAGAAGCTGCCGAAACACTACACGGCGATCCAGAACGCCACCTCGTACGGCAACTACCTCAACTTCTTCCTGTGCGGGGTCCGGGTCCAGGCCGACGCCACCGTGACGACTCCATGGATCATGTCCGACGCGCAGAGGTGCAAGTGATGAGCTTCCGTACGCCCGCCCAGAACGCCGCCCGGGGCCTGATCGGCACCATGGCGATCGCGCTGGTGGTCACCGCCAGCCTCAACTACAACAAGCTCCCGCTCGTGGGCAACGGAGACGCCATCCACGCCGCCTTCGCCGAGGCCGGCGGCCTCAAGGGCGGCGACGCCGTCATGGTCTCCGGGGCCCGGGTCGGCAAGGTTCGCGACGTACGTCTCGACGGCGACGAGGTCGTCGCCGACCTGGTCCTCACCGAGGGCAGCGTCGAGCTCGGCACCAAGACCGAGGCACGCATCATCACCGTCACCCTCCTCGGCCGCGCCGCCGTCGAGCTCGTCCCCTCAGGCGGAGGACGGCTGGATGCCGGCGACACGATCCCGACCTCGCGGACATCGTCGCCCTACAACCTCACCGCCACCCTGAACGAGCTGACGACGACCACGGCGGACATCGACAAGACCCAGCTCGCCGGCGCGCTCGACCAGGCCAGCTCGGCGCTGAGCGGAACCCATGACGACGTCGGACCCGCTCTGCGAGGTGTCACCGAACTCACCGCAGCCGTCGAACAGAACGACGACCAGCTCCGCGCTCTGCTCGCCCGTGCGTCGCGGGTCTCGGGCGTGCTCGCGAGCCGCAACGAGCAGATCGAGACCCTGCTCGTCTCCGGACAGTCGCTGCTCGAGCAGCTCAACGCCCGACAGGCCGTCGTGGTGAGCCTGCTCGCCAGCGTGCAGGACCTCTCCGTGCAGCTGCGGGGTCTCGTCGACGACAACCGGGCCACGCTCGGCCCGGCACTCGACCAGCTCGACAAGGTGGTCACCCTGCTCAACCGGAACAAGGCCGCGCTGCAGGACGCCATCACCGGGCTGCGCGGCTACGTCACCGGGATCGGGGAGGCCATCTCCACCGGACCGTGGTTCGACGCGTACATCCAGAACCTCACCTCGCCGGGCTCGCTGGCGCCGATCGTCTCAGGGGTCGTGAAGTGACCATCTCCTCCAGCCTCCTGCTGCGCCGCGTCCTGATCGGGCTCGCGCTGCTGCTCGTCGCCACGGGCGCCTACTACGCCGTCAAGGACACCCGCTCGACGGTGGTGACCGCGGTCTTCAGCAACGCCGACGGGCTCTACGAGGGCGACGACGTCAAGGTCCTCGGGGTCGCCGTCGGCCGGGTCACCGAGGTCGACCCGCAAGACGATGGCGTCCATGTCGGGATCGAGGTCGAGGGTGGGCAGCGGATCCCGGCGGGCGCCCACGCCGCCATCGTCTCCCCGAGTCTGGTCAGCGGGCGGTTCGTCCAGCTCTCACCGGCCTACACCGAGGGTCCGGCGATGTCCGACGGCGCCCAGATCGCGTTGGACCGCACCGCCGTGCCGGTCTCGTTCGACGAGGTCAAGAAGCAGCTCACCGACCTCTCCACGGCGCTGGCTCCCGCCGGCTCCGGCAAGCAGCCGCTCCGAACCGCGATCGAGACCCTGGACGCCAACCTCCGTAACGGCAACGCCGAGCAGCTGCGCGAGGCGGTCGAGGGGCTCCGCAGCGCCACCGCGACCCTTTCCGACGGCCGCGCCGACATGTTCACGACCGTTTCGAACCTGAACAGCTTCACCAAGAACCTGGCGGTCAACGATGCCGCCGTGGCGGGGTTCACCGAGCAGCTCAGCGAGGTCTCCGCCGTGCTCGCGACCAACCGGCGCGAGCTCACCAAGGCGATCGAGGAGCTCTCCGCGGCGCTGGCGGCGACGGGGGAGCTCACCCACGACAACCGGGCCAGGATCAAGAGCTCCGTACGCGACCTGAACCTGCTCAGCGCGGCCCTCGCGGACCGGTCCAACCAGCTCGCGGCTGTCCTGCAGATGGCTCCGACGGCGCTGATCGATCTCTTCAACGTGATCGACAAGCAGGCGATCACCGGCCGGGCCTCGCTCACCGGGCTCAACGACGCCGCCCAGCTCGTCTGCGGCGCCGTGCTCGGTGCCGGCGGTACGGCGCAGCAGTGCCGCGATGCGCTGGCGCCGCTCGTCGACCTGATCAAGACCGCCCAGCAGAGTGGCTCGACCGCGGCGCGGCCGGGCGCAGCCGAGCCGGGCGCACCCGAGCCGGTCGACCCGAGTCGGCCGTCGACACCGATCCCCGAGGTCGGCGAGGGCCTCGACGGCGTACAACCCCTCCTGCCCGGCCTGCTCGGCACCGACCTCGGAGGCGACCGATGAAGACACGCATCTTGGCGACCATGGTCGCGCTCATGGTTGGCCTGACCGGCTGCAGCAGCCTCCAGCCGAACGACCACACGCTCCCGGGCCAGCCCGGCGTCGGCGGGGACGGCTACACCGTCACCGTCACCTTCGACGAGGTCGCGAACCTGGTGCCGAACTCCGCCGTGCAGATGGACAACGTCGTCATCGGCACCGTCGCCGGCATCAGCGTCGTGGACTGGCAGGCAAAGGTCCGGCTCCGGCTGGTGAAGTCGGCTCGAGTCCCGGCCGACGCGACCTTCGCGATCGGGCAGAAGACCCTGCTCGGCGCCCAGTACGTCGATGTCAGCGCGCCGGAGACGTCATCAGCAGCGAGGAGCATCGGCAGCATCGCGGCAGCGGCGGAACGGACCGAGATGCTGCGGGACGGTGCCAGGATCCCGGTCACCCAGACGGGCACCTATCCGGCCACCGAGCAGGTCCTCGGCGCGGTGGCGCTGCTGCTGAACAACGGTGGGCTGTCACAGATCGAGACCATCACCTCCGAGCTGGCGACCGCGTTGGACGACCGGGTCCCCGACACCCGCGGTCTGGTGCGGCGCACCAACGAGCTGCTCGCGGTGCTCGACGACAACAAGGGCGAGATCGTGCAGGCGCTCGAGGCGCTCGACCGGCTCTCCGCCGGCCTCGCTCGGGACCGGACGGTCCTGGCGAACGCGATCGACGAGATCGCTCCGGGGCTGCGTACGCTCGAGGAGGAGCGACAGAGCCTCGTCCGCGTCGTCACCCGGACCGGCGAGACCGGAGCCCAGGCGACGAAGGTCATCCGGGCCAGCCGTGCGGCTCTCCTCGCGAACCTCGACGCCCTGCGGCCCATCCTGACCAGCCTCGGCAAGGTCGGCGACTCCATCCCCGACGCGCTCAAGCTCGGTCTGACCATCCCGTTCCCGGCGATGACCACGACCAATGCCCTCAGCGGTGACTACACCAACCTCTTCGCGACGCTCGACCTTCGCGGCTCGAGCCTCACCGACACCTGGCTCACCGGCGGCCCGACCGGCCTGCCTCCCGCAGGCGCCACCGCGTCGACGCCCGCCCCGAGCACGTCCGACGACAGCGGTTGCCTGCTCGTGAACCTGGGAGGTTGCTGATGCTGCTGACGAGACTGGTGAAGCGGCAGCTGGGCGTCTTCGCGTGCCTGACGGCTCTCGCGCTCGGGCTGATGGTCTTCACCTATGCGAGGGTTCCGGCGATGCTGGGCATCGGGGTCTACCAGGTCACCGCCGAGTTCGAAGACGCGAGCGGGCTCTACGAGAGCGCCCTGGTGACCTATCGGGGCGTCAAGGTCGGGCAGGTGACCGACCTCGTGGTGACCCCGCGGGCCGCCATCGCCACTCTTCGCCTCGACGACGGCACCCGGATCCCCGGCAACGTCGACGCCGAGCTCCACAGCACCTCGGCGGTGGGCGAGCAGTACGTCTCCCTGGTCTCCGGGTCCGCCACCACGGCGACCTTGAGCGGCGGGGATGTGCTGCCACCGTCACGCACCGTCGCCATGCCCCAGATCGCGCCCGTCCTCGACGCCGTCAACCGCCTGCTCGAGTCCGTGCCGCAGCAGCAGACTCGCAACGTGCTCGATCAGGTCGACACCGGTCTCGGGTCGAGCAGCGAGGACGTCGGCCGGCTGATCGAGGACTCCAGCACGCTCATGGACACGGCCCAGCAGGAGGTCACCTCGACGACCGAGCTGATCCGCGCGCTCGAGCCGGTGCTCGCCACCCAGGACGAGATGGCGCCGCGGACCGTGTCCTCGATGTCGTCGCTGCGTGCGCTCACCAAGGAGCTCGCGGCGAACGACGCCGACCTGCGCTCGCTGCTCCGTGACGGGCGTACGGGTCTGGACAGCACCACCGCGACCGTCGACGACCTCCAGACCACGCTGCCGATGCTCCTGGACAACCTGATGGTCAACGGCGAGGTGCTCAACACCTATCTTCCGCAGCTTCAGCAGACCCTGGTCGTGTACCCCGCCACGATCGGACGACTTCAACAGACGGTCAATCCGCGGGCCAAGGAGGGCGACGTGCAGCTGGACCTACGCGCAGGCGTCAACAATCCACCATCGTGCACTGCGGGCTACCTGTCCACCGACGATCGCCGCAGCCCGTCCGAGGAGAACGTACGCAAGGCCGACCCGCTCGCCCACTGCGAGACCGCGCCCAGCGACCCGTCCTCGGTGCGGGGCGCTCGCAACCAGCCGTGTCCGAATTCCAGCGCGCGGGGCCATCTGCCCTCCTCGTGCGGGCTGGAGTTCGGCAAGGGGCGCTGGCCCGAGGGCGCTGATCCGAACGCGGCCTCGACCGCGCCGAAGGCTTCGCCAGGCGCGCCGTCGTCGAAGGGGACCACGGACGCGTCTGCTGAGGACAGCTCCTGGAAGCAGCTGTTCCTCGAGCCGGTCGGGCTGTGGTGACGATGTCCAGACTCTCCACAAGGACCTTCGTACTCCTGCTGGTGCTGGGCGTCGGGCTGCTCGTGTTCGCCGGGCAGCGCGCCTGGTCTTGGCACGAGGACATCACCGCCGAGCACCAGCGGGCCGAGGCCGTCTCGGCGGCCACCACCGAGGTCACCCGACTGATATCGGTCAGCGCAGAGGACTCGGAGACTGCCTTCGAGGCCCTTCTCGGCGGCGCGACCGCCTCCTTCCGCAGCGATCTGAAGCAGCAGGCGAACGCGCTGCAGAAGGCACTGAAGGCCAACAAGGTCGACGCCGATGGTGAGGTCGTCGCGGCCGGTGTGGCGCGCTCGACCGACGAACAGGCGACGGTCTACGTCGCAGCGACCGGCACCGTGTCGAACTCGGGCACGAAGGCACCGCAGCAACGTGACTACCGGGTCAAGGTCGAGATGCGGAACGTCGAGGGCCGCTGGCTCGTATCCGGACTGGAGTTCATCCCGTGACCATCGAGAGGACCGAGATGGCGACTGCCCCCTCCGAAGAGACCAAGCATGCCGACCAGGCTCCACCGAGCACATCCGGTCGGATGCGGCTCGACCTGGAGCGGGGACTGCTGCTGCGCTGGGCGATCGTGGTGCTCGTGGTCGTCGGACTGGCCGCGGCGATCACCTTCGCCGTGCTCGCCGACCACGCCTCGGACCGTGCCCGTGACCGCACCGACGCGCTCGCCGCGGCCAAGAGCCGGGTGCCCGTGCTCCTGAGCTACGACCGCCGCACGCTCGAGGCCGACCTCGCCCGGTCCAAGGACCAGACCACCGGACGGTTCCGCACCGACTACACCAAGCTGCTCGACGGTCCCGTCGCCAAGGCGGCGACCCAGCGACAGATCTCCACGAAGGCGACCATCTCCGGGGCAGGCGTCGTCGAGGCCACCGGGTCGCAGGTCACGGTCCTGATCTTCCTCACGCAGACCACGGCGGCGCCAGGGGCCGAGCCCAGCGTCAGCGCATCGCGCGTCGAGGTGAGGATGCAGCAGGTCGGCAACGGCTGGAAGGTGGCCGGGCTCACGCCCCGCTGATCGGACGAGAACCTCGAGTGGAGGCATTGGCATGGGTGTAGACGTAAAGATCGAAGGGCTGACCAAGAGTTTTGGTAAGCAGCTCATCTGGAGAGATGTCACGCTGACGCTGCCTGCGGGTGAGAT
>NZ_JBEYUV010000011.1:0-139288 GCF_040643685.1 Nocardioides sp. NPDC047086 | reverse complement strand
CAGCCCAACCCCGAAGCCGCCGTGTCGGCGCGTTATAACGCGCCGACTCGGCGGATCTCAGCGCATCTCGATGCCGGGGCGGTCGCTGATCAGGTGGTCGGAGACGGTGTTCATCACGCGCCCCAGCGCGGCGAAGTCTTCCGGGCTGACCAGATCGATGAGGTAGTCGCGTACGCCGGTGACGTGGACCGGAGCCGCCTCGCGCAGCAGCTCGAAGCCGCGGTCGGTGAGGGTGGCGACGACGCCGCGGCCGTCCTCGGCGGAGTTGCGGCGTTCGACCAGCCCGGCACGCTCCATCCGGGTGATCGTGTGCGTGATCCGGGAGCGCGAGTGGGCCAAGGAGTCGGCGAGCTGAGCCATCCGCATGGCGCCGTCGTTCTCGGAGAGGCGTACGAGGATCTCGTACTCCGGGAGCGAGATGTCGAAGCGGCCGCGTAGGTCGGCGTCCAGGCGGTCATCGAGCAGGGTCATCCCCATCATCAGCGCACGCCACGAGCGCTGTTGCTCTTCATCCAGCCACCGAGTCTCATCACCCACGGGGCATTACGTTAGCCCTCTCTCCGGGCTGTTCCTTGCACTGGCACCCCTTAACGGCGAGGAAGTTGTCACCAAAGTTTCGATGCGCACCCGGGACGAGAGCCCTGAAACAGTCGGGACCAACGGAAGAACGAGTCGGGACCTTAGCCCGGCACCAGCCTTCACGGGTCCGAGAAACAATTCGCCACGACTCCGGGTAAAGGCGAAGATTGTGCGGTGTCGACTCCCCCTGCCCTCGGTCTCCGTGACTTCGTAGCCGCACTTCCACGCGAGGGCCGCTGGCTCCTGTCGACGGTCGCGATCCAGCTCCTCGGCCGCGGCATGACGCTGCCGTTCACGATCATCTACCTGCATGAGGTACGCGGCTTCGACCTCGGCCTCGCCGGCACCCTGATGGGCCTGATCGCCATCGTCGGTTTCATGGTCACGGGTCCGGCGGGCAGCCTGATCGACAGGTACGGGGCCCGCCCGGTGATCCTCGGTGGCCTGGTGTGCGCGATCGCCGGTGACGTCATGCTCGCCTTCGCCACCACCCCGGTGCTCGCCGGGGCGGCGCTGTGCCTGCTGGGCGTCCAGGCCGGGGTGTCCTGGCCGGCCGCCAATGCCCTGGTCGCTACCGTGGTCGAGGGCGAGCTCCGGCAGCGCTACTACGGGGTGAACTTCGCGCTGATCAACCTCGGCATCGGCGTCGGCGGCGTCATCGGTGGTCTCTTCATCGACGTGACCCGGCCCGAAACGTTCACCTACGCCTTCCTCGCCAACGCCGCCACCTTCACGATCCCGGCCCTGGTCCTGCTCGGCCCGCTGCGTCATCTCCACGGGCGCGCCGCGCGTCCTGCCGACGACGCACCCGACGCGACCGCGTCGTACGCCACGATCCTGCGCCGTCCCGAGGTCATCTGGCTGGTGGTGATCGGGGTGCTGCTCTCGACCCTGGGCTACGGCCAGATCGAGAGCGGATTCCCGGCCTACTCGCGCCAGATCTCCGAGGTCTCGACCCGCGTCGTCGGGTTCGCGTTCGTGGTGAACTGCGCGGTGATCGTGCTCGCCCAGTTCTGGGTGATGAACCGGGTCAGCGGCCGACGGCGCACCCGGGTGCTCGTCGCCACCGCCGCGATCTGGGGGCTGGCCTGGGTGGTGTTCGGTGCGACCGGCCTGGTGCCGGGCTCGGTCGCGGCCATCGTCGGTGTGGTCGCCTTCCAGGGGATCTTCTTCGCCCTCGGCGAGACGCTGATGCAGTCGGCCTACCCCGCCCTGACCAACGACATGGCACCCGACCATCTGCGCGGTCGCTACAACGCGATCAACTCGGCCTCGTTCCAGACCGGCGCGATCGTCGGCCCGATCCTGGCCGGGTTCCTGCTCGAGCACGGACAGTCGACGGTGTTCATCGCGCTGATGGTGGTCGGCTGTGTCGGCATCGTGGCCGGCTCGATGCGCCTCGAGCGCCGGATCACTCCAGCCGTGAACGGCGTACGTCCCGCGCTGACCGCCGAGCGAGTCGGCTCGAACTGACCCCGATTCCCGCCGAGTCGGCTCGTCATGACGCGCCGACTCGGCATGGGTTTTGGTCAGAACGCGCCGACTCGGCGCGTCCGTACGAGACAGACGCGCCGAGTCGGCGGGGGTTTGATCAGTCGCGGGTGAGGCGACGGTGGGTGACGCGGTGGGGGCGGGCGGCCTCCTGGCCGAGGCGCTCGATCTTGTTGGCCTCGTAGGACTCGAAGTTGCCCTCGAACCAGAACCACTCGCCCTCCTTCTCCTCGGTGCCTTCCCAGGCGAGGATGTGGGTGGCGATGCGGTCGAGGAACCACCGGTCGTGGGAGGTGACCACGGCGCAGCCGGGGAAGTCGAGCAGCGCGTCCTCCAGCGAGGAGAGCGTCTCGACGTCGAGGTCGTTGGTCGGCTCATCGAGCAGCAGCATGTTGCCGCCCTGCTTCAGGGTGAGCGCGAGGTTGAGACGGTTGCGCTCACCACCGGAGAGCACGCCGGCCTTCTTCTGCTGGTCGGGACCCTTGAAGCCGAAGGAGGCGACGTAGGCCCGCGAGTTCATCTCGAAGTTGGCGACCTTGATGAAGTCCAGGCCGTCGGAGACGACCTCCCATACGTTCTTGTTGGGGTCGATGCCGCCGCGGCTCTGGTCGACGTAGGAGATCTTCACCGTCTGGCCGACGTTGAGCTCACCCGCGTCGGGCTTCTCGGAGCCGGTGATCATCCGGAACAGCGTGGTCTTGCCGACGCCGTTGGGGCCGACGATGCCGACGATGCCCGCACGCGGGAGCGAGAACGAGATGTCGTCCCACAGCGTGCGACCCTCGAAGCCCTTGACCAGACCCTTGGCCTCCATCACCACGTCGCCCAGACGCGGGCCCGGCGGGATGTTGATGTCGGCGGTGTCGATCTTGCGAGCCTTGTCGGCCTCCGCGGCGAGCTCCTCGTAGCGGGCCAGACGCGACTTCGACTTGGTCTGGCGGGCCTTGGCGTTGGAGCGGACCCACTCCAGCTCCTTCTCGAGCATCCGGGCGCGCTTGGCGTCCTTGAGGCCCTCGACCTTGAGGCGTTCCTTCTTGGTCTCCAGGTAGGTGGAGTAGTTGCCCTCGTAGCCGTGGATCGAGCCACGGTCGACCTCGGCGATCCACTCGGCCACGTTGTCGAGGAAGTAACGGTCGTGGGTGACCGCCAGGACGGCGCCCTTGTAGCTCTTCAGGTGACCTTCCAGCCACTGCACCGACTCGGCGTCGAGGTGGTTGGTGGGCTCGTCGAGCAGCAGCAGGTCGGGCTCCTGCAGGAGCAGCTTGCACAGCGCGACGCGGCGGCGCTCACCACCGGAGAGGTTGTCGACGATCGCGTCGCCCGGAGGGCAGCGCAGCGCGTCCATGGCCTGCTCCAGCTTGGAGTCGATGTCCCAGGCGTTGATGTTGTCCAGGTAGGTCTGGAGATCACCGGTCTCGGCCATCAGGGCGTCCTGATCGGCGTCGGGGTCACCCATCTCCATGTAGGCGTCCTCGAGGCGCTTCATCTTCGACTTGATCTCGCCGACCGCCTCCTCGACGTTCTCGAGGACGGTCTTGCCCTCAGTCAGCGGCGGCTCCTGCTGGAGCATCCCGACGGTCGCGTCCTGATCGCGGACGATGTCGCCGTTGTTGGGGTGGTCCAGGCCCGCCATCAGCTTGAGCAGCGAGGACTTACCCATGCCGTTCGGGCCGACGACGCCGATCTTGGCACCGTGCAGGAACGAGAGGGTGACGTTGTCGAGGACGACCTTGTCGCCGTGGGCCTTGCGCACATTGCGCAGGGAGAGGATGTAGTCGGCCATGGGCTCCACCCTAATGAGGTCGGGGCACGCCGGTACAACCGGCGCACACCCGGCTCACCTCAGGCCGCCGTGGAGTGCTCGGTCTCGGCGGGAGCCTCGCCGTCGTCGGGGATCGTCGGCTTCTGGTCCCACGGGTCGGCGCCCGGGGCACGCCAGTCGGAGATCGGGTCCCGCTCGGGATCGTCCTCGCGAGGCTCGGAGGCCGGCGCGGCGACCGCGGCCAACGTACGCGGGTTGCGCGAGATGCTGGACATGCCGCGGTTGAGGTCGTGGCCGACCACGTTGGCCTCGACCTCGAAGGTGCTGACCTCGAGACCGTCCTTGTTGACATAGCTCCGGGCCGTCAGCCGCCCCTGGACGACCACGGGGTCGCCCTTGCGCAGCGATCGCCCGACGTTCTCCCCCAGCTGTCGCCAGGCGCTCACCGAGAACCATTGCGTGACGCCGTCGCTCCACTCACCGGTGGACCGGTTGAGCTTCCGCGGTGTACACGCGATCCGGAAGTTCGCCACCGAGACCTCACCGACGCTTCGCACGACGGGGTCGGCGCCGACGTTGCCGCGCAGGGTGATGATCGAGTCGTTCATCGTTGTCTCCTCAGTGTTCGCGCCCGCCTGATGCGGGCCTCGAAGACAACCCTGCGCTCGACCACCGACAGTTCCGGGCGACGTACGTCCACCTGTGGACAACCCCGGATCGAACCGCCCCTGTGGACAGTGATCGGCCCGCCGAGCGGTCAGCGCAGCGCCTTGGCCACTCCGTGCCGGAGGGCGGTGTAGGCGGCCAGCTCGGTCTCGATCGGGTCGACGACGAGCTCACGTGAGACGTCGGCGACCGCCGCCCGCAACCGCGCATCGGCCGCCCGCGCCCGCCGCCGCGCGGTGGTGATCACCAGCAGATGGCACACGGCCCAGAGCACCAGCCCGAGCCCGACACCCCCGAGGAGCAGGACGTACGGCAGCTCCACCCCGGCGAGAGACGGCGTCGCGTCGCCAAGCTGAGCGCCACCGGAGAGAAGCAGCGCCACCGACCACACCAGCCCGACCGTGGCGAGGATGATCAGCAGCCACTGGAGCGCCTTGACCAGCCCGGTCCACAGCGGCAGCCGCTCGGCGTTCAGGTCGACTCCGCCGACCGAGGCGTCGAGCCGGTCCGCGAGGTCATCCATCCGCGAGACCGACGCCCGCCGGATCGCGTCGCGCCACGGCGAGGCGAGACCGGCACCGGCCTCGTCGGCCAGCTGACGTACCTCGGTGTCGACCCTCGCGCGCTCGACGGCGGTGGTCTGCGGCAGCGAGGTCCGGGCACGCCCGGCCAGCTGGGTCGCCTCCTCCCCCAGCGCCAGGTGAAGCCGCTTCAGGGGGTCCGGCCTCAGCCGGGACACCCACGAGACCAGCGGCCAGCCCGTGGCCGCACGGGCCCGGGTGCGTACGGACCGCTCGACGGCGTCCACCACGGTCGGCACCCCGGCCGCCTCGGCGATGGCGTCCTCGAGGGCCTCGACCCGGGGCTTGGCCAGGGAACGCGGCTTGGCGTCCCCGGACGCCTTGGCGAGCTTCACGGCAGCCGTCTTGATGTCGGCCGAGAGCCGGGACTTGTTGGCGCGCTTGGCCGCGGCCCGCTGGGCGATCTCGGTCTTGAGCTGCGGGATCCCCCAGCCGAGCTTGGCCGAGACCGGGATCACCGGGACGTTGCGCAGCCCGTCCTGGTCGAGGAGGCGGCGTACGTCACCCAGCATCGACTCACGACGGTCCTCGGGAACGCGGTCGATGTGGTTGAGCACCACGACCATGATCTCGGAGTGGGTGCGCAGCGGCTGCAGGTAGCGGTCGTGGATGGCCGCGTCGGCGTACTTCTGCGGGTCGAGCACCCACACCAGCATGTCGGCGAGCTCGACCAGCCGGTCGACCTCGAGATGGTGGGAGACCTCGGTGGAGTCGTGGTCGGGCAGGTCCAGCAGCACCACGCCGTCGAGCTCGTGCCCCTCCCGGCGGGTGTCGAGCATCGAGTCGCGGGTGGTCTGGTGACGCTCGGGGATGCCCAGCCACTCGAGCAGCTCCTGAGCGCCCTCCGAACCCCACACGCAGGCGGTCGCCCACGAGGTGGTCGGCCGCCGGACCCCGACGGCGGAGAGCTCCAGCCCGGTCAGGGCGTTGAACGTGGACGACTTGCCCGACCCGGTCGCCCCCGCGACCCCGACGACCGTGTGGTCGGCGGAGAGCTTGAGGCGTCCCTGGGCCTTGTTGACCACCGCGCGCGCGTCCTCGACGAGTCCGTCATCGAGACGCCCCGTCGCCGCCGCGGTCGCAGCGGTCAGTCCGTCCAGCCGATCACCGAGGTCCCCACCTCGGCCGACCAGGTTCTTTGCACCTTCGAGCAGGCCGCTCAATGATCCCCCTAAAGTCCCTGACAAGTCTCAGCTGTCGCTGCGCTGGCTGGCGAAACGGGCGTCGCCGACCTTACGCGCGGCATGCCGGAGTCGCTCCGGCGCACCGTGATCGATCTGTAGCGCGTCGACCTGACCCGTGTAGCGCGCCCGCTCCTCGTCGACGAGTCCCACGATGCGTACCTCCAGCGCCTTGCGCGCCCTGGACGCCAGCCCGCGCACGGCCTGGTCGCCGAAGACCGCCTCCAGCAGCTTCTGACCGATCAGGAGGGTGCCGCCGGCGATGCCCACCTCGGCACCGACGAGCGCTCCTCCGGTCGAGGCGAAGACGACCACCATCAGCGCGACGCCCAGCCCGTTGACCCCGTAGGAGAGGAACTTCGCGGTCGTACGCTTGTCCTGACCCTCGCTGCGCACCATGTCGAGCACGTCCTGCTGCCAGTCGCGCACCGCACGCTCGGCCTTGGGTCGCAGCGCGCGCGAGGCCCGGCCGAGGTCAGCAGGGCCGGCCGCGAGCAGCCCGCGCCCCGCGGGACTCATCTGCCAGGCCGCCTCGGCCCTCTCGGCAGCCGCCTCGCACTGCTCCAGGATCAGCATCTCCAGGCCGCCCTGCACGGCCGCGGTCACCCGTTCGGCCTGCTGCGGCTTGCCCTTGATCGAGCCCAGGATCTTGTCGCGGAGCATCCCCACTCGCGTCTCGAGCGCCTTGAGGATCTCCCCGGTGCCGACGAACTCCTGCCAGCGCGCGAGCACCTCGCCGCGCAGCAGCGTGCCGTCGGCGGTCGCCGCCATGATCGACTTGAGCGCCTCGTCGTAGGCCATGTCCGCATCGGTACGCAGCCGCTGCGCGGCCTCTCCCTGACCGTCCGCGGTGTCGGCGATCGGGTGCACCTCCAGGGTCAGCGCCCGCACCGCACCGTCGAGGGTCTGGGTGACGACCTGGTGTCGCGCGGTGGCGTCGTCAGCGAGCATGTCGAGCCAGGCACGCACCTCGGCGACGTGCTCGGCCGGCAGCAGCCCGTGCTCGGAGACCTCGCCCTCGTGGACGATGAAGAGCGGTGAGTCCTTGAGCCCGCGTGAGGCGAGCATCCGGGCCAGGTGGCCGGCGACGGTCTGGACGGCCTCGGTCGGAGTGCGGTCGAGCACCACGGCCACCGCGGTGGAGCGGTTGGCGGCGAGCTGGAGGAACTCCCACGGCACCTGGTCGGCGTAGCGCGCGGCCGAGGTGACGAAGACCCACAGGTCCGCCGCGGCGAGCAGCTCGGCCGCGAGCACCCGGTTGGCCTCCTCGACCGAGTCGACGTCGGGCGCGTCCAGGATCGCCAGACCGGGGTGGAGCCGGTCGCTGGCGACCAGCTGCAGCGCGCCGGGGTCGTTGGTCGGGTGATTGACCCGCTCCAGCTCGGGAAGCAGGCGGTCCTGGCCGAACCAGCGGCCATCCTCGGGGTTGTGCACCAGCACCGGCGAGCGGGTCGTCGGCCGCAACAGCCCCGGCGTGGTCACCTTGGTGCCGACCAGCGAGTTCACCAACGTCGACTTGCCGGCGCCCGTGGAGCCGCCGACGACCGCGAGCAGCGGCGCGTCGATGGTCATCATCCGCGGGATCACGTAGTCCTCGAGCTGCTCGACCATGTTCTGCCTGGCGGCCCGCTGCTCGTCGGCGCCTGGCAGGTCCAGCGGCAGGGTGACCTCGGTCAGCGCCTGGTGGAGCTGGATGAGCGAGGTCACCATCCGGCTGCCCTCGCCCCCGGACGCCTCGATCTCGGCTCGGGCGGCCTCGAACTCCGTGGTCGGCTTCTCCGCGAGCATCCCCGCCGTCAGCGCCTCATAGGCAGCCGGGCGGGCCTCCGGAGTGTTCTCCGGAGCCGCGTCCGGCGCGGTCTCGGGCGCGGCGTCGTCGTGTGTGTGTTCTTCACTCATCCGGTCATCACCTGCCCGCTCGGGAACGCGATGTGTGGACGTACCTCACTGATGCGGTCAACGTATGCCCTCCCCCGGGCGGCGAAGTCCGGCGGCGGGTTGCCGCGCAGAAATCGCCAGTGCAAGTATGCGAGCTCGATGGCAGCCTGCTGGTATTCACGCATGGCCGCAAGCCCCTGAGCCCCTCCGTGGGCCGCCGCGAACTTCCGCGCCTGCTCCCGGCGCCGCAGATCGACCACCCAGCCGATGTCGGTGTAAGGAATCAGCCCGCGTTGGGCGGCGTCGGTCAGCGACCGGGTCAGCACGATGCGCTCGGACTTTCGCCGCCACACCGCGAAGACCACCATCGAGACGAACGCGGGCACCATCACCACGACGTACGCCAGCAGGAAACCGGCCCCGTCATAGAGCAGTGTCGAGCCGTTCCAGGTGCCGTGGGCGAGGACCGCGATGGCGTATCCCAGCAGCGGCGCGACGACCTTCAGCCAGCGCTTGCGCGTCACCACCGCGATGCCGATGCCGATGCCGGTGAAGGCGGTGAAGAGCGGGTGCGCGAAGGGGCTGAACAGGCAGCGCATCACGAAGACGGCGGTGAACTCGCCGAGGTGTCCCGTGGAGCTGTCGCCCATGCCGGGCGTGCCGTTGTAGGTGCCGCCCAGGTAGAGGATGTTCTCGGTGAAGGCGAAGCCGATGCCGACCATGCCGGCATAGACGATCCCGTCGAGCACCCCGTCGAGGAGGTGGCGGCGCCAGACCAGCAGCACGAAGAGGAAAAGACCCTTGGCCGCCTCCTCGGTGACCGGCGCCACGATCGCGAGCTGGGTCGGCTCGCTCCACCCGGCGAGCAGCGCCCCGACGCTCTGCACGATCAGCGCGGCGGCGACCGCGACGAAGGCGCCCCAGCCCAGGCCGAGCGCGAGCAGCGACTTCGGCTCGGGCTCGTAGCGGTCCAGCCACAGGAAGGCATAGACCAGCGGCACCACTGGGATCGCCGCGAAGAGGACCCCCAGGATCGCGCCGGTCGGAGCGAGATGGTCGTTGACGAGGCTCGTGCTCAGCAGAACGATGCCGAGCACCGGCAACGAGGTCAGCACGACGAGCACGCCCACCACGATGGTGAACGTGCGGTTGCTTCTTGTCGGATCCTTCGGGATCGCCCCCATGCGCGCCAGACTATCGGGCGTGCGGACCACACGCGCGACCCGACACCGATCGAGACGTCCTCGCAGCCCCGTGGCCTGGGAACTCACGAGCGTCGTCGTTCCGGCGCGGCGTACGATTCCGGTATGACGGACAATGGCGCCCCCACCCCTGCAGACGACCACACCGAGAGCCACGACCAGACGGTTCCGGAGGCGTGGTCCACGTTCATGAGGGAGGGCTGGGACGACCGCGAGGTCGAAGTTCCCGAGCATCCGATCACGCCGTGGGCGGCCGCGCGCCGGGAGCGGCTCTCGGGCATCTTCCCGGGTGAGCGCCTGGTCGTCCCGGCCGGAACCTACAAGGTCCGCGCCAACGACACCGACTACCGCTTCCGCGCCGACACCGCGCACGTGCACCTGACCGGCAACCAGACCTCCGACGCCGTCGTCGTGATCGAGCCCGACGGCTCCTCGGTCCTGTACGCCCGTCCGCGCAGCGGCCGCGACACCGACGAGTTCTTCCGCGACCGCCAGTACGGCGCGCTCTGGGCCGGTGCGCGTCCCTCGGCCCGGGAGCTCTCCGACTCGCTGGGCATCGAGGTACGCCACGTAGACCAGCTCGACTCCGCGCTCGCCGGGAGCACCCCGACCCGGGTCCTCCGCGGAGTCTCGGCCGACGTCGACAAGCTGGTCAGCCCGGCCGACGGCGGCCGCGACGAGGAGTTCGCCAAGGCGCTCTCCGAGCTGCGCCTGATCAAGGACGAGTGGGAGCTCGGCGAGCTCGCGGAGGCCTGCGACATCACCGTGCGCGGCTTCACCGATGCGGTCCGCGAGTGGGACCAGGTGCTGAAGCACGGCGAGCGCTGGATCGAGGGCACCTTCTTCCGCCGCGCCCGTGCGGAGGGCAACGACCTCGGCTACGACTCGATCGTCGGCGGCGGGTCCCACGCCACCACGCTGCACTGGATCGACAACGACGGGCCGATCGTCCCCGGCGAGCTGGTGCTGCTCGACATGGGCGTCGAGGGCCACAACCTCTACACCGCCGACATCACCCGCACGCTGCCCATCTCCGGGACGTTCACGCCGCTGCAGCGCAACCTCTACGAGCTCGTCTACCAGGCCCAGCAGGCCGGCATCGAGGCGATCCGCCCGGGCGTGACCTTCCGGGCCGGCCACTTCGCCGCGATGGAGATCCTCGCGCACGGGCTGGACGACCTGGGGCTGCTCCCCGTGTCCGTCGACGAGGCGCTCTCGGAGGACAACAAGACCTACTCCCGCTGGACCCTCCACGGCGTCTCCCACATGCTCGGCCTCGACGTCCACGACTGCGCCTCCGCGTCGAAGGAGACCTACGTCGAGGGGCCGCTGCAGGAGGGCATGGTGCTCACCGTCGAGCCGGGCCTCTACTTCCAGAAGGAGGACAAGCTCGTCCCCGAAGAGCTGCGCGGCATCGGCATCCGCATCGAGGACGACATCGTCGTCACCAAGGACGGCTCCGTGAACCTCTCCGCCGGCCTGCCGCGCACGGCCGACGATGTCGAAGCGTGGATGGGCCAGTATCTGTGAGCTTGGATGCTGACCGAGGCGATGTCCTGAGCTTGTCGAAGGGTAACTCGGTCGAGCGGCGCTTCCTTCGTGGAGTTCCACGAGGGCAGCGACTGCTCACCGAGGTGACTCGGTCAGCGGCCGCCGTGGCCGGCTGCCTCGCCCTGGCATCGGCCCTGACCGCCTGCAGCCCAGGACGTACGCCACGACAGCAGCCCGCCGCGTCGGCGACGCCGAGCGCCTCGGCGTCACCGGTCCCCGAGGACGTCTTCGACGGCACCGTGGTCGGGATCGACCCGGGCCACAACGGCGGCAACGCGGACGCACCCGAGGTGATCAACGAGCCGGTGTGGAACGGGCGCTCGCAGAGCCCGTGCAACACGACGGGCACCGCGACCGACGACGGCTACCCCGAGACCGACTTCACCTGGGCCGTGGCCACGAAGCTCGCCGCCGACCTGCGCGAGTCGGGCGCGAAGGTGGTCATGACCCGCGACGGCAACGACGGGGTCGGGCCGTGCATCGATGAGCGCGCGAAGATCATCAACGATGCGAAGGCCGACGTCGCGATCGACATCCACGCCGACGGGGCGGCCCCGTCCGAGCGGGGCTACTCGCTGCTGATCCCGGTGCCGTCGGGCACCAACGACGAGGCCGTCCAGCCCTCGCGACGCTACGCCCGGCTGCTCCGCACCGAGATGCGGAAGACCGGGATGCCGCTGGCCTCCTACCTCGGTGCGGGCGGATTCGTGGAGCGCGACGACCTGGCCGGCCTCAACCTCACCACGGTGCCGCAGGTGCTGCTCGAGACGGGCAACATGCGCAACGCCGAGGACGCGCGCCTGCTGAAGTCCGACCGGTTCCAGGCGCGGACGGCCGCCGCCATCAAACGGGCGATGGCGGCGTACCTCCGCTCCCGCTGAGCCCGACTCGGCTCAGCTCAGGTCAGGTCAGGTCAGAGCTTCGTCCACTCGACGGGCTCGAGGCCGTACTCCTCCGCGATCGGCCCCCACGCCTTGGCGGCCGCCTTCTTCGGGTCGTGGCTGGCCAGGCTGAGCGTGGTCGCCTTCTCCAGCTTGCGCTTGCCGCCGATGCACTCGCCGTCGTCGTTGACCTTGCGCTTCTCGCCCCAGGCCGCGAAGGCCAGGTCGGCGTTCTGCGAGGTCATCCACGCGGACTCGAGGTTCTTGACCAGCTTCCGCGATCCCGGGAGAACGGCGGTGTCGATCTTGGCGACCTTGGCCGCCAGCTCCTCGCGGGAGGCCGCGGCGTCCTGGAAGGTCTGGATCGCCTCGTCGATGTTCTCGCAGGCCTCGAGGTCGGCCTGAGCCGCACCGATGGCCGCCTTGTCCTCGGCCGAGGTCTTGATGAGGTCGTCGATCTTCTTGGCCTCGGCCGCGGCACCGCCCTCGGTCGTGGTGGCGCCCTGGGTGGTGCCGGTCTCGGCGTTGGCGTCGTCGTTGCTGTTGATCAGGCCGATGACGAAGGCGATGATCGCGACCACGACGGCCAGCGCGAGGACGATCAGACCCCAGCGCTTCAGATCGAGACCACCAGGTCCCTTGCCCTGACCGCCCTGACCACCCTGGCCGCGCTGCGGCTCGTAGCGGGCGTCGTAGGCGTTCCCGTACGGGTCATAGCCCTGCGGCGCCATCGGCGGCGGCGCCGGGGTGTTGGGCCCGCCGCCGACCGGCGGCTGCCCGACGAGGGTGGCGTCGGTGTAGGCGTTGTGGCCGTAGGGGTCACCGTACGGCTGGCCGAAATCGCCCTGGGACTGGTCCTGCGGCTGCCCGTAGGGCTGCTCGTACGCCTGGTCGAAGCCCTGGTCGTACGGCTGGTCGTAGGGCTCGTCATAGCCCTGCGACCACGGCGCCTGGGCCTGGTCCGGCTCGAGCTGCGGCGCGAGCGGGGCGTAGGCAGGGTCGCCGTACGCCGGGGCCTGGCCCTGGTCGGGCGCCGGGGCGTCGAACTGCGGCTGCGGCGGAGCGAACTGCTCGAACTCGTCACGCGGACGGGTGCCCCCGCGGGTCTCCTCCTCGTCGACGGCGTCGAACCGAGGGCTCATCGCGACCTGGGTCTCGTCCGGACGGACCGGCTCGGGCCGGCGTCGCTCGACCGGCGGCATCGCCTCGTAGGTCGCCTCGGGGCCCGGGCCGCCGAACTGCGGCGCGGGCTCGGCGAAGGTCGGGTGCTCCGCGCTCTGGTGGTACGCCGCGGCCGGACGCTCGGGCAGCGGAGGCGCGGCCACGGGCTCCGGGGTCTGCGGCGCCTGCGGTTCAGGCATCTGCGGCACGGACGCCGGCGCGGGCGGCTCGGGCGTGCGCTCCTGCGCGGCCGGCCGCGTCGGCAGATCCGGGAGCGGCGCCGGTGCCTCCGGCCGAGACTCCGGCACAGGCTCCGGCTCCGGGGTAGCAGCCGGGGTGGGCTCCTCCGCGGCGCGCTTGCGCTTGGGCAGGAAGAGCGACTGCGACTGGGAGGCGAGCTCGGGCTCGAACTTCGGCGTACGCGCCGCCAGCCCGAACAGACCACCCCCGTCCGAGCCTGCCGGCGGCGGGGCCATGCCACCACCGAAGGCGGGCTGCTCACCGCTGGGGGAGGTCATGCTCAGCTGAGGCGCCATCGAGGCCCCCGGCGTACGCCTGACCTGCTCGAGCGGCAACGGGGCCGCCTCTGTGTCGGCCTCGGGCGTGGCCGCTTCCTGACCACGCCTCGGCAACGACAGACCACCCTGCTCAGGATCGGCACCCCGCTGCGGCAGTCGCGGCGGTGCGACCGGCTCCGGTGCACCCTGCGACGGCGGCTGATGAGCGCTTCTGACGGGGGTCCCACAACCTGTGCAGAAGCGCATACCGGTGACGGCTGCACCGCACGAGGTGCACATGGACTCCATAGTCATGTCCGGGGACCTTACCGATGATCGCGCCCAGTCTCGAACCCTCGTGGTCCGCCAATCGGACACTCACGTCGACAGTGTGGGGACAGTGCACCCAAATACCCCCCACACCTTGGTAACACTCCGGCCAGCGTTTCGGATTCCGATGCACATGAGGGATACGGGCACCGGTAAGATCGTGCGCGGCCTGCGCAAACCCCCTTCCGGCGGGGTGCTCACACGGGCCACGCCTCCGTAGCTCAGCTGGATAGAGCATCGGCCTTCTAATCCGACGGTCACAGGTTCGAATCCTGTCGGGGGCGCCAGAAAAAATACCTGGTCAGACATCTTCAGGACCTTCGGCGTGTCGCCCTTCGTCACCGTTTTCCGGGTCCTGAGGGCGCACTTCGGGCACACCGTGATCGGTCAGGTAGTCGGCTACTTCAGCCACCAACTCATCCGCCAGGTCCTCGACCACGCCGTCTACGAGCCCGTCGAAGAGCTCATCCATCGCAACGGCCACGGCGTCGAGGTCGTCGGCGAAGAGGCCGGCGTATACATCGAGGGTCATCGCGGCTGACGCGTGGCCCAACATCCGTTGCACAGCTTTTACGTTAGCTCCGGCTCCGACGGCCAAAGATGCGGCGGTGTGTCGAAGGTCATGAGGCGTGAAGCCAACCAAGCCGACCTTGGAACAGGCCGGATCGAAGACCCGAGTACGCCAGTTCCGCAGGCGCAGAGGGCCACCCTCAGGAGCCGTAAACACCAGGTCGTCCGGTCCTTTCCCCGTGCATGCCGCAGCAATCTGCTCACTCAGTGACGGCGGAAACGGCACCGACCGTGAGTGATGCGACTTGGGAGCCGACCACACCAGGCGCCCGGCTACCTCGGTAACACTCTCGGCGATCACGAAGCGTCTACGTAAAAGATCCACGTGGCGCACCCTGAGCGCCGCCAGCTCACCGAACCGAAGTCCGCAGAAGACCAGGACCGCGATCACCAGGCCATGGACGCCAGCGGCCTCGATCAGCTGGACGACCTGCCGGGCGGTGAGGAACCGGGGCTGGAGTCGACGCGGACGCGGGAGCGGAACACGGGCAGCCGGATTTCGAGCCAGACGACCATCCTTCACCGCCTCATCGAGGATCAGCGAGAGCACCCGGTGAGCCTGACGGACACTGCCCGGGGCAAGACCCTGGTCAGAGAGGTCGTTGACCCATTCGCGCACGTCAGAGTGACGGACGTCGGTCAATCGCCACTTGCCGAACCTCGGCACCACGTACTTGCGGAACAGACCGCGATAGCGCATCGCCGTGGAGGCTTTGAGATGCCCAAGCCCCTTCTGCCAGGACTCCCCCACATCGGCCACCGAGACCTTGCCCGCTGCCGGATCGATGTACTGACCCCGGTGCATCTCAGCCCGCATCTGATCGAGCCAGCGCTGAGCATCAACCTTCCGCTCGAAGTTCTTCTTACGCTGCTTCCCTCCCGGATCTCGCCAACGTGCCTGCCAACCCGAGCCGGCCGGGTTCTTGCTCACCGAGGCCATGTCACGCCGCCTCTCTCTGCTGCTCGATCCAGGCAACGACCGCCTGACGTTCGAAACGCAGATGCCGGCCCAACCGGATTGCCCGCGGACCTTCACCGCGCACGCGCCACTGATAGATGGTCGCCACGGGAACGCCGATGTAGGCCGAGACGTCATGGACCGTCCACAGCGGCTCGATTTCCACAACCCCACTCATCACTTGCTCCTGTCGTTGTTGGTGTGCTTGGTCTGGGCCTTCCACTGGTGGTACTCGCGGGCACGGGCAGCTGCCGCCAGGGCGAGGGCTTCGTCTCCGGGGTTCGTCCAGCCGGAACCCTGATAGGCCCACTCGCCGATCACGAGGGTCGTTTCTTCTTCGTCCGCCAGCAGGAGCGATTCCAGTCGGCCGAGGTCGAGGAGCTGCGCACGTGCTTCTTCGTCGGTGTGAGAGGCAGCGACCAGGGCTTGGTAGCGAGCCCGAGCGCGCCGCAGACGACCCAGGGTGATCGAGTAGCGCCGGGACTTGGTAGAGAAGTGCCCTCGGAACCCGAGCATGTGGGCCCACTTGCCGAGGTAGTGGTACGGGTTGAGGGGCTTGCCCTTTTCATCGGTCCCGTAGCCATAGTGGCCGGCAGCAGACTCGCCGAGGTCCCGGCATTCCTCAGCCATTCGGGACAGATGCGGCCGAGGCTCGTCAGCTCGAACTGAGTTGGCGTCCTTGGTCGCGTACTTCGCCAGGTATCCCGCCACTTGGCCGGGGGTGAGGTCGCAGTCAGGGTCCTCGAGGCGGTCACCGTCACGCACGACGCGGATATCGAGCTGCTTGCCCCAACGAAGCCGCCTCGAGGGATCACCCGCGTATGCCGGCGGAGCATCGAGGAACACCTCAGCTGTGGCGGCCTGAAGGATCTGGGCCAGGTCGAAACCATCCAACGGCGCAGCAGATCCCGGGCCGTCGGCGCCGTCGAGCCGGATCAGGCCGTGGAAGTGGACCAGGCCCCGGGCTTGGTATTCGGCGACCTTGACGAACTGCAGCGACGCGACCTTCCCCAGACGCGAGTCCGGGACCCCGAGACGACGAGCCAGGGCACGGCGGAGCGCTTGAGTGGTGTAGCGCCAAAGCTCGGGCAGGCAGTACTGCCAGATAACGGCGCTTTGCCAGTCGTAGCACTCGTGACACAGCGGCGCGCCATTGATCGTGTCGTCTTCGTCGTGACGCTGGTGACAGGACGTCGGTCGACCATGCGGGCAGCGTTCGCCTTTGTCACGAGCACGTGGCCGACAAGGCTTCCCTCCACGGAATCCGTGGACATGGCCGAAGGAGGGCGCGGTGAACGTAGCGAACAGCAGCGGATTCTCCGCCACCGTGTCAGGCACCGTCTTGCCACCAACGAGCCCGGCGTTGATCATCGCGAACGTGTCCCGGGCGTAGGTCCGGGAGCAGGACGGGCAGACGTCGGCGCGTCGGTTGCCGCAGGCCCGGTACAGCAGCCCCAAGGGTGCGTCGGCGGAGTCGAAGGAGGACAGCAGCCCGCCAATTTCACCGGTGATGGGGTCGAGCTGGTAGGTCTCGGAGCGGCCGACCAGGCGTACGGGGTGCGCGCAGTTCTTCACCGCTGCCGCGGTTTCGGCGAAGGCGTCGAAGGTCTTGTCGATCAGGCGGGTGGTGACGGCCTGGAGGCCGGCATCGGTGAGACCGGACAGATCCAGCGGCGCATCCTCCCCGAACCCAGGGAATGAGCCCCGAGCCGGAGACGATGCGTCACTGTGGATGCCCGGTGCATCCAGGGTCGAGATGGTCATGCGGACTCCCGCAGGCCAGCGCAGAGCCCGTCTTGATTCCACCATTGGATCGGCTCGTGAGCACACGAGGGGCAAGCACCGAGAGTGTGAGTCACGGGGCGGGGTTGTACGACGACGCAGCCGCACCACGAGCACTGGAACAGGGACTGCTCACCGCGCCGCATGGCCGGGGTCGGGGCGACCTCAAGGGGCTCCCAGCCGGGGATCTCGAGGACGAGTTGCTCCCACATCGTCATGCCGCACCCCTCAGCGAAGCCGCGGGCCGGGTGTCGAGCAGGTCAATCAAGTCGGCAGGTTCAGGGGCACGGTCGACCCCGGCCCACCATCCACCTGTGGCCTTCGAGGTGCGGGCGTAGGACTCGCAGGCGAGGCGGACCGGGCAGCCGTCGCAGGTCTCCCGCATCAGGTCGACCAGGACCGTGGGGGTCTCGATCGCGTCGGTCGTCCAAGGCAGACCTCGCGTCTCGGGGCGGGTGCAGGCCGCGTGATCCATCCAGGCCGGGGTCATCGCGCGCCTCCATCGGTGAGGGAGAGCTGCATCCCGGGCAGGTCACCAGGAGCGGCGTCCGAGATCGTGACCAGCTCGGGCTCTGCTGGGTAGAGCGAGGCAACGCGGCGGATCAGGTCGTCGGACCAGTAGTCGGCGCGGATGCGGTCGGTGGAGCCGTCCTCATCGATGATCCAAGCCGTACCCTGGGCAGCCTTGAGGATACGGTGTGCCGGGGCGAAGGGGGCCATACCGTCCCCGAGGACCATGTTCGTTTCCATCGCCGAGCGGAGCCGGAGAGCGATGGTCTGGGTGAACAGCCCGCGCATGTCGATGACCTCCTTACGCGGGTCCTGGACGAACGCGCACACCACGACACCGACGGCGCGGGCGATGGAGAGCAGCCGCTTGAGGAGCCGCTCGGCCTCCTTCTTGATGTCTTGGTCGGCGTAGGCCGTCAGCGAGGCCAGCTCGTCGATGACGAGGACGTAGAGCGGGTCACCCGGGGCGGGCTTGTGGTTGCGCGAGACCCCGCGCAGCTCCTCGGTACGGGCATCAGCGATCGCGACGAACTCCCGCAGCCGCTCCAGGGCCTGCTCCCCGGTGACGGCGATCTTGGTGAACAGCGGGGCACCCATGGTCAGCTCCATGCCGCCCTTGAGGTCGATCCCGTAGACACGCGCAGCATCAACCTTGATCGCGGGAGCCAGCGACCCGACGATGCCCCACAGGAACGAGCCCTTCCCAGAGCCCGAGGCGCCGACCACGAGCGTGTGACGCTGCTCGATCTGGAGGGCGAAGGGCTTGCCGGACTGGCGGCGCCCGAGCAGGACCGATTCAGTCTGCATCCGGGGCTCGGGCATCGCGGCGACCGAGGGGGTCTTGATCAGGTCCCGCATCACCAGCTCGAACATCACAGTCGAGCCGGCACGACGCTTGGGCGGGTAGACCCGGTAGGCGTCGGCCGAGTAGGTCGCGGCCAGTTTCGGGGCGAAGGCCTCGAGGTCGGCCAGGGCCTGGCCACGGCGGGTACGGACTTTGAGGGTCACCGAGTGAGCCGAGGTCGTCACCCGCTTGAGGCGAGGGTCGCGCCACTTCTCGATGGACTCCTCCCCCACCCCCATCTTCTTCACCCGCTTGGTCCGACGCTTTGACAGACCCGACTCACGAGCCATGGACTTCCAGGTGATCCGGAAGACCAGCCACCACCAGGCGCGCCGGCCGATGGAGACCAGCCAAGACAGGGCGGCCAGGGTCGCGGGGCGGGTCGGCTTGATCACGACCAGGACCGCCACCGCCATAGCGACCAGGCCGCCGAGGCTGACGTAGATCGTCTCGTTCATCAGATGCTCCCTTCGTTGCGCTGCTTCGAGGTGTCGAGCTGGAGACCCGCCAGCCGCCACGGCTTCCCCTCCATGACGACCAGCGGGCGAACGTGGGGTGTGCTCACAGAGCCGCTGCCTTAGCGCGGCAGATCGGGCACACCTGGGTTGAGAGATCGGGGTAGTCCCAGGTCCAGGCAGTCCCAGCGTTGGGCTGGCCGCACAGGGTGTTGTCGGCGTTAAGGCCGGCGTAATGCGCGGGGTCGGAGCCGTCGCCGATCCAGACGAGGTAGAGGCTCATGCCGCCACCCCGGGCGCGTTATGGGTGGCCTCGACCAGTTCCCGGACCCAGCCCGGGGCGCTCGCCAGGGCAGGGATGCCGCTAGCTATGCCCCGGGCGAAACGGACGCCCTCGAGCCAGTGGGCCGAGGTGGTGCCGCCGGTCGGGCCGATCACATCGAAGACTGGCCCCGAGATCATGACGCTGAGCGATCCGTCCGGGCGGGAGTCGATCTCCAGGACCGTGACAGTGAAGGTCCGGCCCTTGGAGTCGGCCCCAGTCGGGGCGTCGGTGACCACGTAGCGACGGCTCGTGAGAGCCAGGCTGATCCTCGGGGCACTCATCACGCCGCCTTCGAGCTAGCGGCAGCAGCACCGGCAGCGGGCTTACGCGCGGCGTTGTCGCCGGGCTTCACCATCGACTCGGCGCGGTAGGACCACGTGATCCGGGTCCGGTCCTGGCCCTCACGGTTCTTGCCGTTCGTGTACTCCACGTACGGCAGAGCGGTCAGGCCGACGAACTCCACCGGGGTCCACGGGAACGGGGTCTCGTTAGCCGGGGGCACCGGCTGGTGCTTGGCCAGGAACTTGACCGTGATCGCGGTGTCCTTCTTCCCCGCCGTGTCGTCAGCGTCGAGGACCATGACCTGCCAGATCGGGAGCCCGGTCTCCTTGTCGGTCTGCTGGGGCATCGACCCATCGGCCCGCTTCCCTGCCTGGAAGTCGAGGACGGGCTCGACCTCACCCTTGAGGAACGCCCCCTGCGGGAACACGTCACCGTGCTGGACTGCGAAACGCTGCTTCATCGCCATTGTTCGTTCTCCTTGGCTCTGCGTAGCGACCTATTCACTACTGCATAACCACGACTATGCACGAGTGAATAGCATGAGTCAAGGGCAACGCCCGAACTTGCTCGAAGGAGGCTCAGACGACGGCGAGGGACGTACGACAGACGTAGAGGACCTTCGCGACCTCTACGCGGTGCCGAGCGTGCGATGCATCAAGGATCAGCGCAGTAGGTAGGCGAACGAGCGTCCGACAGCGTTGATCAACACAGCGATCGCGGTCAGGCCGGTGATCGCCGTCCACAAGATCCTGTTGAGCCACTCCAAGCCGCTCAGCGGAGCGTCGGCACTCACTTCTTTAGGCTGTCGACGGCCGAACGAAAGCGTGCGCTCCGTCATCTCCATCAGTTGCCTGTTGTGGGGAACGCTCCACCGCCACCAGGCGTAGGAGAAGAGCCCGAGCAACGCCCCCGCTAAGAACGTCGCAAGTATGTTCACGTGTCATCCCCATTCACCTGGTCGGGGGAAACCTATCGGGCTCGAGCCCCGCGCGTGGAGAAAAGCAACAGCGCCGGCCCGGGAGAGCGCCCCCGCGAGGAGAAGCGCGGCGTCGGGCGACCCAGGAGACTCAAACACGACGGGCGAGAGCCGCAGGCAGGAACGCCACGGCTCCAGCTACGAGGACCGCGCAAGCCAGGAAAAAGGCGGCATCGAGGCTCACGGCGGAAGCCACCGCTCCCCCGACCACCGCACCCAGTGCGGCAACTCCGACACCCACGACGCGCGTACCTGCCGTAATCCGGCCGAGCAGATGATCCGGGGTCAGGGTCTGACGAGCCGTCCCGCCGACCACGCTGACGACCGTTGAGGCGAGGCCGACAACGACCAGTGCAGCGTCCGAGGCATACACGTTCTGCGTGGTGACGACCACGAGCCAGGCGATGCCTTGCAGCGCGAGGGCAACGGAGTACGTCGAGGCGGCCGACAGGACCCGATGCACACGGGGTCCGAGCCAGCCACCCACCGCGCCGCCAACCGCGAGCATCGCGAGCAAGATGCCGAAGCCTTGGTCATGAAGGCCGAGCGTGTCTTGGGCAAAGAGCACCAGGATTGCAAAGGCGATGTTGTAGCCGAAGTTGTACGTCCCTATTCCGAGCGTGAGCAGGCGCAGGCCCGGGTGCCGCACGAGGTAGAGAACGCCGTCTCGCACCGCGTGATGGACCGGTTGGGCTCCATCAGGATGTTCAGCGCGGCCGAGTCCAGAGAGACCGACCAACAGGAGCGCGGAGACGAGGAACGTCACCGAATTCAGAGCGAATGGCAGCACCGCAGCCGATGCGAAGAGGGCCGCGCCCAGTGGCGGACCAACCAGTGAGCGACCGAAGATATCGAGCGTCCAGAGATGCCCGTTGGCCTTGGCCAGTGCCGCAGGCTCGCGGGTCGCGAGGACCGGGATTGCGGCCTGTGCGGCCGGATCGAAGAAGCAGCTGGCGCACGCGATCATGAAGACAACAGCGATCAGGCCCCAGATCGGGAGCCATTCCACCAGGACGCCCACCGCGACGAGCGCCAGGAGAACCACACGGACCAGGTCCGCGATGATCATCGTCTGCCGCCGTGGCCACCGATCGACAAGAGCGCCGGCCGGGAGACCGACAACGAGCCACGCAGCGTACGAAGCCGCCGCAACAAGCGACACGAGAAGCGGGTCCCGAGTGAGAGAGGCGGCGAGCAGTGGCACGGCCGCCGTCGCCGCCCCCTGCCCGATCATGGAAACGCCAGTGGAGGCCAGCAGACGCCCAAGCCCGCGCGGGCTGGTTCCTGGCTCTCTGACCTCCACTGGTGCACTCACTTGCTCAATGCCTCCATGGTGAACTCACCGTTTCCGACGCCCATCAAGAACGCCTCCCACTCCTTGCGATTGAACTCCAGGACAGGGCCAGCGCCGTTCGCCTTGGTGTCGCGTACGCCGACGATGCCGTCGACCTCGGCCACTTCGACGCACGCACCCGAGTCGCTGCCGGTGCTCTTCCGCCAACGCGCGTTCTGCCACTTGTCATTCATCGAGCACTCCTCATCCCTTTGTGCCTCGCAAGTTGCGAAGCGTGGTCTCCAGATACTGCCGGGACGCCTCGACGTTGAGGGCGTCTTTCTGCAACCGCTCGAAGGTTGAGGCATACGCCGACACGTCGACATCGTCAGAGAGGTACGTGTCTGCCGTCAACGACTCGAGCATCACCACCGACGGCCTGTCGTCGGTGAAGTCGTAGATCAGGAACCCAGCAATCGCGAAGGCTGCTGCCTCGCCGCCAGGCGGAAGGATCCTCAGATCGACACGTTCGGGGTCGACGTCGGCCAGATGTTGCAGTTGCTCCGCCATGACGGCGGGCTCACCCGGCCACCGCATCAGTGCACGGGCATCGAGCACCACTTCGTAGCGCGCTGATCCTTCCGAGATAAACGCATCTTGACGAGCAACACGACGCGTTGCGATGGCGTCACTATCAGCGAGACCGAGGGCGTCAGCCACTCCGCGTGCATACCTTCGGGTTTGGAGAAGGCCAGGGACCATCAGGCCTTGATGCTGGCGCAATCGCGTGACGCGTTGCTCAATGGCGCGAAGTTCTCCATGACGACGGCGACTCCCTCCAGCACGAACCACCCAGGCCCCCGCTAGTCCTTCCCGCCGAGCCACGGTCGCGAGTAGCTCGGCCCGGACCTCTTCGGGGGCGCCGTAGTAATCGAGCAGCGTCGCGATCTCTTCGAGCGAGGCAGCAAAGCGACCAGTCTCGACCCTGGACACCTTCGGCTGGGACCATCCGAGCTCGCGTGCAACCGCCGATCCCGAGAGCCCAGCATCCTCGCGATAACGGCGGAGTTCGCCGCCGATCCGTACGAGCGCTGCGTCTGTCACCCTTCACCCCTTAAGTCATGCATGCATGCATAACGAGCGTAGACCCTCGCGCTCGATCAGCAACAGTCCCCGAGCTGAACACAGTTGAGCGACGATCCCGCCGCTCGCCTACGGGATCTGGCTACGATTTCCCTGTGTCCGCTCCGGTCTGGGTCTTCGTCGGTGTCATCGCTGGGTCTCTGACAACCGGGCTTCTACAACTTGCCCAAACGATGTTGAACAACCGCGTTTCGAAGGAATCCTCGACGGCCGAGCGCCTCTTTCAGCACAAGCATGAAGCCCATATCAACTTTGCTCGGGTTGCTCGCGCGTTTGAGACCTGGCATGACGGCCGTAGCGCCAGTGGACCTGTGTTTCGCGACTTCACGCCTGATGACAAGATGCTGCCGACGCCAACCGGGCCCGAGGCTGCAGCTGCCGGGCGGGCCATCCTCGACGAGGGCCAACTCGCCTTCCAGACCATCTCGCTCTACGGAGCCGACGCCTGCCGCGAACCAGCCAAGGATCTCCTGGAGCTGTGGCATGAGACGCTCTTGGCGGTCGAGGTCGCTGGCGGCTACACCAGCGCCTACTGGGTCCCCAACATGAGCCTCTGGGATTACGAGAACCTCCAACTCGAGCGCAGCAAGGCATATCGGACGTACGAAAGCGCCGCCCGGAGAGACTTGGCGGTCGACTAGCATCACGCGCTCGGCTACTGTCTCCGGCTTCACCTAGACGCCAGGAGGCCTCGGTAGTACTTCGCCCGCGACCGCTGGTTCCCCTTGAGAGGAGTGGGGGAAGTTTCCCCCGCGACCTCAGAGATAGATCGCCATCGGGAGGACCTGGACACACGGTCCCTCGACGATGGAGCTCGAGGTGTCTAGTCCGGGTGCGAGGTCGCGCAGTCCTGAGATCGCGTCATTGGCCATCGTGGGGCCCGCCGCACCGAGCACGGTGCGCCTCGACAAGTCGATCTGGTCGCCCTCAGGGATGAACCGAGTCACCTTGCCGATGACATTGAATTCTCCGGCGCGAAGGTACTCGTGAGTAGCGCGGCCGTAGTACTCCGAAGAGACTGTGAGAACGACGTTCAGGCCGGTGTCCGTACTCATGAGTATGTCGTGCACTGGAGCGTCGGCGATCTCATCTGCCATGCGGACAATGAATTTGAGCCCCCACTCTTGCTCGGCCGTCTCAGCGACATTCTCGATCGATCCGAGCGACTCGAGAGCCTGCTTGGCCGCCTCTTTCGCGGCAGGGTTCCCGGATCTCCCGCCCGACTTGGCCTTTCCCTTGGCACTCTCAAGCGCGGCGCGCTCGATCTCCTTCTGTTCGATCATGTACGGCAGCAGGGTCCCAAAGAAGGACAACATGTCCTCCAGTGGGTTGCCCCTATATCCGCCAAGGAAGCGAACGAGTTGGCCCACTTCAAGGGTGTCCAGGTCCTCGACCGTCTCCATCGGGCGGAGTTGCTTGTCCTGAACGAGAACGTCATAGAGTCCGTTGAAAAGGCTCGCCGCTGTTCGGATGCGCTCCGACTTGGTCTCCGTCGTGCTCTCATCCTTCCGGTGATCCGAGCCCTCGCCTCCAGCCTCAACGTTGGCGGCCGCCGGGAGCCGAAACCGGAACCCAGCACGTGCTTTGAGGAGCCGCTCGTGAGCGCCAGTGAGTCGGTGGGTCTCCTCTTCGCCTGTCGCTACACCGCCCTCAAGATGAGCTAGGAAGCTGATCATCATCGCGGTATCGAGATAGATCGGGTGGATCAGCGCGTAATCCACGCTGGGTTCGAGAGATGTCATGCCGCCATGCGTACCAGTCACCCGATCCGCTCTTAACCTTTACAGCCGCCGCCATACCTCACTTGGAGTATGCGCGAGCTCCGGACGGACGGCGACGCGTGAAGGTCGTGAGAACTTTCTCTACTGACTCAAGGCGCGCTCCGCGCGCTGGCCCGCCGCCGGCGGGCCAGGGACCCCCGCGCTCCGGGCATGCGGCCTGGCGGCCGGTCCCTACGCGCACCCCCGGCCCGACGGCGCCGGGCAAAACGAGAAGAGCGCCTGAGCCAGTAGCCCAAGCGCTCCCCGAATGCTGTTCAGCTCAGTCCGCGATCTCCAGGTTCACCGTAAGGCCGCTACTGCCACTTGCGGCCGAGTACGTCCACGACGCCTCAATGTCGTCCCAGTTCGCTTCCTGAACTCCAGCCAGCGCGGTTGTCTGCCCCATGCCGGACGCCACCGTGACCGGGGCATCCAACTCTTTGAGTACACACTCGGCAGCCGTGAATGTGGCTCCAGCGACCAACTCGCCACCCGGGTCGGGCGTCTGAAGAACGAGTGCCCGACCGTCCTTGTCGAGAACGAACATCTCGTCGACCGACGGGGCGTCATCGTTGAAGGCCTCCTTCATCGCCTTCTCGATGATCGGCGCGCACTTCTGGCTAGCCGCAGCAAGAGGAGTCTTCGGCTCAGCCTTGGCACCTTCACCGCATGAGCTGAGCGCCAGAGCTCCGACGACTGCCACCAGCACGAAAGGCAACGACTTCTTCACCGCAGCAACGTACGGCGACGGTACCCGTCCACCGTTCAGCCTTCCGCAGCACATACCGCGTATGGGGGACAGGTCTCCCATCGCACCTCCGGCCCCCGCCCCGATCCCCAGGGTTTGCACGACGCCACCCGGCATCAAGAGCGCTACCGCGTCGCTACGCGATGACCTACGGTCACTCTTGACACCAGGCAACGCCGAGCAATCTTGGCTGGCTATCGGCACGGTGGCACTCAACTGGGCTACCTCGAAGGGCTCCCCAGGGCGCAATACGGGCACACTCCCCCGCCGGACATCGGCAAACAATGACAACAAGAGAGCCTGAATCCAGGCGGAAAAGTTCTCACGGAACCACCCTCTGACCTGGTGTTTTCGGCCTTCTAATCCGACGGTCACAGGTTCGAATCCTGTCGGGGGCGCCACCGGAATTTTGTGTGGGTTAAATCATGCTCCCGCGCGTGTTTCCGCAGCGACCACCGCAGCGGCCGATCGCCCGGCGTACAGCGTCCGGAAGAACGGCAGGGTGCGGTGCACCATCGGGCCGATCAACAGCGCCTCGGCGACGGTGCCGATACCGACCATTCCGCCCAGGAGCCAGCCGACCGCCAGCACGGTGATCTCGACGCCCGCACGGCAGATCCAGACCGGGGCGCCGGTTCGCTCGTGCAGGCCGGTCATCAGGCCGTCGCGTGGGCCCGGGCCGAGGCCGGGCGCGATGTAGATGCCCGTCGCCGCAGCCAGCAGGAACAGGCCGCCGGTGAAGAGCGCGATCTGGGCCATCAGATCCGACGGTTGCGGAAGCAGCCAGAGGCCGATCTCCGCCGAGGTGCCGACGAGCAGCACGTTCAGCACGGTACCGACGCCGGGTCGCTGTCGCAGCGGGATCCAGAGCAGCAGGACGCCGAGCCCGATCAGGTTGGTCATCATCCCGAAGGAGATCCCGGTGATCTCGACGAGCCCCGATGCCAGCGTGTTCCAGGGCGCCAGGCCCAGCGAGCCCTGCACGAGCATGGCGACAGCGATGCCGTAGAGGAAGAGTCCAGTTATCAACCAGGAGAGCGACTTCACAGAGAGATCCTTCACGATGGCAAAGCCAATCATGGGTCCAATCGAAGGTAAAGAAGCCAATCGCGGTAAGGTGGCCTCATGCCTCGCGGAAGAGTTGGTGCCACCGCGCTCGCCGGCCTCCTCGGCCAGTGGCAAGGAGAAGGCCCCGCGTACGAGAACCTGGCCGAACGGATCCAGCTGCTGCTGATCGACGGACGGCTCTCCGCCGACGTACGCCTCCCCTCCGAGCGCGAGCTCTCCGAGCGGCTGACGCTGAGCCGCACCACGATCACGGCCGCCTACCGGCGCCTGCGGGAGCACGGCTACGCGCTCAGCGTCCAGGGGTCGGGTACGACGACCAAGCTCCCGCCCACCGCACCCGACTCGTTCACCGAGGACGGCGAGATCGATCTGGTCAGGGCCACCCTGCCGGCCACCCGGCGGCTACCGGAGGCGGCCGTCGAGGCGACCCGGCGACTGGCCGACCACATGACCGGCCCCGGTTACACGCTGTGGGGCATCGAGGAGCTCCGCGCGGAGATCGCGGCGCGCTACACCGCGCGTGGCCTGCCGACCGATCCGGACCAGATCATGGTGACCACCGGCGGCCAGAGCGCGATCGCGCTGCTCGCCCGGACCGTGATCAGCCGCGGCGACCGGGCCTACGCCGAGAGCCCGTCCTACCCCAACGCGTACGACGCCCTGAGCCTGGCCGGAGCACGGATCATCACCAGCCCGGTGACCACCGACGCCGGCTGGGACATGCCCGCCATGGAGGCGGCCATCGCCCGGACCACCCCCGTGATGGCGTACGTCATGCCCGACTTCCACAACCCGACGTCTCGCTCGATGTCGACCGAGGACCGGCTCCGGCTGCTGTACGCCGCGGCGAAGGTCGACACGCTCCTGGTGGCCGACGACACCACCGCCGAGCTGGACATCGACCGCCACCACACGTTCCCGCCGCTGGCCGCGATGGCCCGCGAGCACCAGGCCCGCGTCGTCCACATCGGCTCGGCGAGCAAGATGCTGTGGGGCGGGCTGAGGATCGGCTGGATCCGCGCCGACCCGGTGCTGCTGACCCAGATCGCCAGCGGACGCTCGGCCACCGACCTCGGCACCCCGATCTGGGAGCAGCTGGTCACCACGATCCTGTTCCGGCATCTTCCCGAGATCCTCGAGGAGCGCGCCGCCCAGCTCGCCGCCGGCCGCGCCGCGCTCTACCACGCGATGCGCGAGCACCTTCCCGACTGGGAGCTGCCCCCGCGCATCGATGGCGGCCTCTCCGCCTGGGTCGGCCTGCCCGCGCCGGTCAGCTCTCAGCTCACCCTCGCCGCCCGGCCGCACGGGCTGCTCGTCACCGCCGGGCCGCGGTTCGGCGTCGACGGCGCCTACGAGCGTCATCTGCGGCTGGCGATCACGCCGCGCCCCGAGCTCGTCCGCCGCGGAGTCGAGATCCTCGCCGAGGTCTGGCCCCGCGCCGCCTCCACGCCAGCCCTGGCCCTCACCACGTCCGAAGCCGTCGTCTGACCCGCTTCACCCCACACCGCCCGGCTCAACCCCGGGCGAGCGCCTCCAGGGCCCACAGTCCGAGCCCGTCGAAGCGTGCCGCCTCGTAGCTGGGTACGTCCCCGCTCGTCGCCTCCAGAAGGCGGCGGGTGGTGATGTGCGAGGCACCTCGGGCGAGGCTCGCGTTCGCGATGTCCGCAGCGGTCACCGTCCGCGAGGGGATCTCGCGACGTTCCCGCGCGCGTCGCCGTTCGTAGTCGAGCTCGTCGACCGTGATGCCGCGGATGATCGTCTCGGCGCTCCCCAGCGAACGGGTGTCGATCAGCGCCTCGGCGAGCGGGAAGTCGTGCGTCTCGACGACATCGAGGCGCCACACGGACGCACTCACCTCGCTCACCGGAACCGGAGTCTGACCTCGTCTCATCTCCACGGCGCCTCGAAGGCCACGCGCGGCCGCCGCGGCCAGCGTCGTCGCCTCGGTGGGATGCCAGCCGAGCGAGTCGCCGACCTCCTCCACGTCCGCGGCTCCCAGCGTTCCCGCACGGGCCCCGCCGAGCCCACCGAGGATGGCGATCACCTGCTCAGCGGGGAGCTCCCCGTCCACGCCGGGACCGACGACGGCGAGCCGCACCGGGAGGTCGCTGCGCAACGCCGCGGCGAGGGTGAGCGAGTCGGCCAACGGGCTCAGCAGCCCGGGCTCACCTCCCCGAGCGACCACGTCGCCGCCGACGTCGACGACCGTGAGCGAGTCGGCGCCGAGAGCCCTGGCAAGGTGCTGGAGCTGCCGGGCGAGGCCGACCGCACCGTCGGAGAGGTCGTGCAGGAACAGGCGCGCGTCGACATCTCCGGCGAGCCGCGGCAGAACGGACCGGCCCGGAGGAAGGGTGTCCGTCGTGGTCGATATCTCCGCGCGGACGCCGTCGACCAGGCGGAGCCCGACCAAGTCGCCCCGCGAGCGCGGCCCGGGCACCGGGTCGATGCGGAGCCGCTCCCAGGCGCAGGTCGACACGAGCACGTCGCCATGGTCCATCTCGGGCTCCAGGGTCCGACGTGCCAGGAGCACGCCGAGCGCATCACCCCCACCACCGGCCGCGACGAAGAGAGTGCTCACGCAGTCGATTCTGACCGCTGGGCACCTGCGGCGCCACCTGGTCGGCGGCATCGCCTGCCAAGAAAGTTCACGGGAACTCGTTGTGACGTGCGCCACATTGGGTCACGATGTGCTGCATGCAAGGACTGATCCAGGACGCACCGCTGACCATCGACACGATCATCCGGCGCGCCGAGCGCGTCTTCCCGACGCGGGAGATCGTCACCAAGACCGCAACCGGTCTGGAGCACAACACGTTCAAGGACCTGGCCGTGGAGGTCCGCAAGCAGGCCGGTGTCCTCGACCGGCTCGGCATCTCCGGGGACGGCCGGGTGGCGAGCTTCGCGTGGAACACCCTGCGCCACCTCGCGCTCTACTACTCCGTCCCCTGCACCGGCCGGGTGCTGCACACGGGCAACATCCGCTACTTCCCCGAGCAGCTCGTCTACACGTTCAACCACGCCGAGGACGAGGCCGTCTTCATCGACCGGTCGCTGCTCGGCCTGCTGGCGCCGCTCCTTCCTCAGCTGACCACGCTCAAGCACGTCGTCGTGATGGACGACGGGGCACCGACACCGCTCCCCGACGACCCGCGGGTCGTCTCCTACGAGGAGCTGATGGCAGATGCCGAGGAGGCGGTGATCGAGGGCCGGGTCACCGACGAGCGCACCGCTGCCGGGATCTGCTACACCTCCGGCACCACCGGCAACCCGAAGGGCGTCGTCTACACCCATCGCTCGCAGTACCTGCACGCGCTGGCCTCCCTGTCCGGCACCCTCTTCGGCACCAACGACCGTGACCGCGTGCTTCCGGTGGTGCCCTTCTTCCACGCCAACGGCTGGGGTTTCGCCCACTCCTCGCTGCTGGCCGGCGCCAACCTGATCCTGCCCGGCCCCGACCTCTCGCCCGCCGGCATCATCAAGCTCCTCGAGGCCGAGAAGGTGACGATCGCGGCCGGCGTACCCACGATCTGGATGGGCATGGTCCCGCTGCTGAAGGACGCCGACCTCTCCTCGCTGCGGGTGGTCATCTGCGGGGGCTCGGCAGTGCCGAAGTCGCTTTCGGAGGCCTGGCGCGAGGCGATCGGCCTGCCGATCACCCAGGCGTGGGGCATGACCGAGATGTCGCCGCTCGGCAGCGTGTTCAACGAGCGCGCCGAGATCGCCGACCTCTCCGAGGAGGAGAAGGCCGACTTCCGTACGTCGCCGGGCATCCCGGCCGTCGGCGTCGAGCTCCGCATCGTGGAGCCCGGCACCACCGACGAGCTCCCCTGGGACGGCGAGACGACCGGCGAGCTCGAGTGCCGCGGTCCGTGGATCGCGTCGGGCTACTACAAGGTCGACGCACCGACCTCCTTCTCCCCCGACGGCTGGCTGCGCACCGGTGACGTCGCCGCGATCGAACCGCTGGGCTACGTACGCATCGTCGACCGCACCAAGGACCTGGTGAAGTCCGGTGGCGAGTGGATCTCGACCGTCGCGATCGAGAACCTCATCATGGGCCACCCGAGCATCGCCGAGGCGGCCGTCGTCGCGGTGCCGCACCCAAAGTGGGGCGAACGGCCGCTGGCGTTCGCGGTGGTGAAGGACGGTGAGTCGGTGACCAAGGAGGAGCTGCTCGGCTACCTCGCCGACAACCTGGGCAAATGGCAGGTACCCGACGACGTGGTCTTCATCGACGAGGTGCCCAAGACCTCGGTCGGGAAGTTCTCCAAGAAGACCCTGCGCGAGGAGTACGCCGACTACAAGCTGCCCACCGCATAGGCGGAGCGGTCAGCCCAGCTGCGCGAGGATCGAGGCGGACTCGACCCTCGCGCAGCGGGCGTCCTCGTCCTTGCCGAGGGCGGCGCGGGCATCGGCCAGGTGGCCGAGCGCGTCGGCGAGGCCGGGCAGGTCACCGGCGGCACGGAGCTTGGTCACGGCCTCCTCGAAGTGACCGGCCGCCTCGTCGACGGAGCCGAGCTGCTGGTGGATCCAGCCGATGGTGGCGATGACGTTGCCCTCGCTGCGGTAGCCGGGTGCCACCCGGCGCAGCTCGGCGAGCGCCGCCTCGCAGTGCCGCAGCCCAGCCTCGTACGCCCCGTCGAGGGCCTCGTAGAGACCCAGCCGCCCGGTCGTCCAAGCCGCCCGGATCGGGTCGCCCGCGCGCGCGAAGACCTCCGCCGCCCGAGCCGCGTACGCAGCCGCCCCGGCGTGGTCGCCGGAGGCGGTGGCCACGGTGGCCAGCCGGTGCAGGGTCTTTCCCTCCCCCACCAGGTCGGCGGAGTCCATCGCCAGGTCCAGGGCCCGGCCGAGGTGGTCGAGGGCGTCCTCGACCCGCCCCAGCCGCCCGCAGGCAGCTCCGGCGGCGCGGTGCATGACGCCGAGCCCGGCGGGGTCGCCGCCTCGGGAGACGCTGCGGCGCACGCCCGGGAGCGCGGCCTCGGCCAGCGCGGCGAGCTCGATCCAGCGTCCCTGAAGGTCGAGCAGGCGCTCGAGCGCACCGACGAGCAGCACGATCCGATCGGGGGCAAGTCCGCGGGCGACGGCGACGTCGATCACCCGGGAGATCACCGGCAGCTGGGTGCCGATCCAGGCCAGCGCCTCGACGCTGTCGCCGACGACCTCGGGGGTGACCCCGTCGCGCATCGGGTCCAGTGCCTCGAGGTGGCGCTGGTGCGGGTCGTAGGCGCTGTGCACCGCCCGGGCGCTGAAGACGTAGTGGTCGATCATCCGCAGCTCGGCCGCCTCGCGGGCCTCCTCGGGCTCGCCGGTGGCGAGGTCGGCGGCGTACTCGCGGAGCAGGTCGTGCAGGGTGAACCGGCCGGGCGCGCACTCGGTCAGCAGGTTGGCCTCGGTGAGCTCGTCGAGCAGGCGACGAGCCCGCACCCGGGAGATCCCGGCCAGGCTGGCCGCAGCCAGGACGGTGAAGGTCGGTCCGGGGTGCAGGCCGATCTGCCGGAACAGCAGGGCCGCGGAATCGGACAGGTGCCGGACCGACCACGAGAAGGTCGCCCGCAGGTCACCCCGGCCGCCACCGAACCCGTCCAGGCGGGACTCGCCGAGCTCGTCGGCCAGGTCGGCGAGGGAGTGGGCCGGCCGGATCGCCGCCCGGGCGGCCACGACCGACAGCGTCAGCGGCAACGACGCGCACAGCTCGATGATCCGCTCGACGGCCACCAGCTCGGCCAGGAGACGGTCCTCGCCGAGCCGCCCGGCCAGCAGCTCATAGGCTTCGGCATCATCGAGCAGTCCCAGCTCCATCGGTCTCGCGCCGGCCTCCGCGACCAGGCCGGAGAGCCTGTTTCGGCTGGTCACCAGGGTCACGCATCCCGGGCTGCCGGGGATCAGGCTGCGGACCTGCTCGCTGTCGCGGGCGTTGTCGAGCACGAGGAGCACCCGCTTGCCGGCGAGCTTGCTGCGCAGCAGCCCCGCCCGGCCGTCGATGTCCTGGGGCTGACGGGAGCGCTCCACCCCGAACGCCTCGAGCACCACCCCGAGCGCGTCCAACGGGTCGAGCGCGTCGCACGGGTCGAAGCCGCGCAGGTTCACGAACACCTGGCCGTCGGGGAAGCTGGACGCGGTCCGGTGCGCCCAGTAGAGCGCCAGCGTCGTCTTGCCGATCCCCGCCGTGCCCGCGATCGCCGAGATCACGACCGCCCGGGCACCCTCATCGACCGTCCGTTTCGCCACCAGCTCGTCGAGCATCGTCAGATGGTCCTCGCGGCCGGCGAAGGCCGCGACGACCGGCGGCAGCTGGCGCGGCACGATCTCCTCGTACGTCCGTGCCGGCGCGGGCTCGGGATCGTCTCCCTCGATGATCCGCAGCTGCAGGTCGCGTACATCCTTGGACGGCTCGACCCCGAGCTCGTCCCGCAGGACACGGAAGAGGCGCTGGTAGGCGTCCAGGGCCTCGGCCGTGCGGCCGGAGTGCCACAGCGCCGTCATCAGCAGCAGCCACAGGCCCTCCCGGAGCGGGTTGGCCCGGACGACCGGCCCGAGATCGGCCACGACCGCGGCCTGCCTGCCGAGCGCCAGGTCGGCGGCGGCGCGGGACTCGACGGCGACCAGGCGCAGCTCGTCGAGCCGGGCGGCCTCTGTTGCGATCATCGGCGACTCACCGACCGCGCCGTAGGCACCTCCGGTCCACAGCCCCAGCGCAGCGTCGAAGAGCATGCTCGCTCGCTCGTGGTCCCCGGCCCCAGCCGAGGACCGGCCCTGCTCGACCAGGTCCTCGAAGCGGGCCTGGTCGACGTCCGCGCCGACCAGCGCGTAGCCGTTCGCCCGGCTCTGCAGGTGACGGCGGTCCTCACCGAGCGCTCGGCGCAGGTCACGAACACGCTGGTGAAGCAGGTTCACCCCCGTTGCCGGGGGTGAACCTCTCCACAGCTCATCGACCAGGAGGTCGGAGGTGACCGGCGCTCCACGCGCGGCCGCGAGCAGGGCGAGCAGAGCCCGCCGCGTACGCGACAGTCTCTGCACCGTGCCGTCGTCGCAGATCAGCTCGACGGCACCCAGGACCCGGACCCGCACCACACCTCCTGTTGATCACGCAGCATTACGTCCGAGACGATCCATCGTCTCATCACCACAGAGATGGTGACGCGTAATGCCGCCAGAAGGTTGCCTGGAGGTTGGTACTGAATCCAGATTTAGCGTTTCTGGTCTACGGGACCCGCCACAGGCCGCTCTCGCCGCCCTTGTCGATCTGGAACCCGACCTGCTTGATGTTCACTCCGACCGGGACGACGAACGGCACCAGGGCCGTCCGCTGGTCCCGCGGCTGCAGTCCGAACGGGTTCGGGAACACCTCTCCGCCGTCGACCGTCACCGTGCTGGGCAGGCTCTTGTACTTCTTGCCCGCGGCATCGATGACCGTCGTGCCGGTAGCCGGGGTGTCGTTGAAGACCCTCGACCCGGCGTTGACGACCTGGATCTCGACGGCCATCACCCGCGACCCCGGCGGGGGTTCGGTGCCGTCCGTGAAGGACGTCTCGAAGACGTCCTGCACGATCACCCTCAACAGGATTCCGGGTGCCTCGCCCTTGATGGTGCCCTCAGCCGTCAACCCGAGCTGCTGGTTCTGCTCGATCCTCTCGGTGCTGTCGACGGTGATCACCTTCTTCTCCATCGCGGGGTTCTCGCCATGGTTGTTGCTGTAGAACCCGTTGTCGATGGAACTGTCCGAACCGCAACCAACCCCGGCCGCCGCGACGGCTCCCCCGAGGATCAGCATGGCCACACGACGCACACGCACTCCTTATGAAATTTGTTGCTTCGGAAAGGAAATTGTTCCCCCTGATTTACCATGGCAACATGCCCGACTCCAAGCGGTCGGCCTAGGGTCTAAAGTCCCAATCAGGACTGCAACTCTTCGCAGTTATTTCCACGGCACGAGGTAGTTGACGAGTACCGGATTCACGGGCGACACGAGAAACCAGGGCGTGACCAGCGGAAGCTTGTGGATCAGGTGTACGCCGGCCCCGCGGCCACCGATACGCACGGGCGGACCTTACTCCGCACTCACCGCCGGACGCTCGACGAGACCGGCCAGCTTCGCCGGGGCCTGGATGCAGTAGGAGTCGGTCAGGAGCTCGGCGACCTCGTCCCAGTCGGTGTCGTCGTCGAGGATCATCCCGACCACGTTGCCGCCCCAGCCGGCCTTGAAGTAGGGGTGACCGAGGTGCTCGAAGGCCACCACCTCGTCGGGCTCCCCCCGGAACACGATCCGGAAGAGCTGGTCGTCGCCGCCGAAGACGTGCGCGATCGTCGCCTGGCCGACCCGCCAGCGCACTCCCACCCAGGCATCGTCCTCGAGGCACTTCGGAAACGCGGCGAGGATCTCCCTCAGCCGCGCCACCATCGCCTCGGGAACCTCAGGACGCTCAGCCATGTCCCGATCCTGCCAGGGACCACGGACATTCCTAATTGATATACATGTTTATGATCAACATGTATGGTTTCTTCCATGAAGAAGCAGACGATCGGACACGTCGTGTGGCGCCTGGCCATGCGTCTGCGGGTGTCGATGGACAGAGCGCTCGCGCCCCTGGGGCTCACCCACGCGCAGTACTCGCTCATCGCCTCCCTCTACGGCCTCCGCGCCTCGGAGGCACCCACCCAGAAGCAACTGGCCGACCTCACCGGGCTGGAGCCGATGTACGTCTCCAAGCTCGCCCGCCAGCTCGAGACGAAGGGCTGGATCGAGCGCGTCCGAGACGAGAAGGACACCCGAGCCGTACGCCTCGTCATCACGCCCGAGGGCACCGAGGTGACCCGCGAGGCGATCGCGGTGACCGGCCGGCTGCTCGACCAGCTCACCGCACCGCTCGGCGGCCGCGACAGCCGTCGCGCGGCCGAGGCACAGGCAGCGCTCGAGGCGATGCTCGCCGCCCCCATCGACACCGACCCCACACCTGGAGATCGATCATGACCACAGCCACCCCTCCGCTCACCGGCGCCAACCTGGGCCTCGCCTACTTCGCCGTGCGCAAGAACCTCCTCGACGTGCTCGACGACTACGACCTGACCTTCGAGCAGTCGCTCCTGCTCAACTACCTGCGCCAGGGCGATGCCGCACGTGCCGACCTGGTCGCCGCGACGGCCGACAACATCAAGGTCTCCGCGGCGGAGGTCGAGTCCCACCTCGACGCCGCGATCGGTCGCGGCCTGATCGCCGACGGCCTCACCCTGACCGCGGCGGGCGAGGCCCTCCAGCAGCAGATCACCGAACGCACCCAGCCGCTGACCAGGGCGTTCTTCTCCGACATCCCGGCCGAGGACCTGGCCGTGACCGCACGCGTCCTGGCCACCCTCACCGAACGGGCCAACGCCGCTCTGGCCGCCTCCTGAGCGCCACCTCCTAAGATCGGGCCATGGCACAGCAGAAGTACGACGTAGTGGTGGCCGGCGGCGGTCACAACGGCCTCACCGCCGCGGCCTATCTGAGCCGGGCGGGCCTCTCGGTCCTGGTGCTCGAGCGGCTCGACCATGTCGGCGGCGCGGCGATCTCGGCGCAGGCGTTCGCGGGCTTCCCGACCCGGCTCTCGCGCTACTCCTACCTGGTCTCGCTGCTCCCCGAGCAGATCCGCACCGACCTCGGTCTCGACATCGAGCTCGCGTCGCGGCAGACCGCGTCGTACTCCCCCTTCCTCGACGGCTCGCGGGCCACCGGCCTCCTCGTGGAGACGCCCGAGGGCGAGGCCACCGCGGCGAGCTTCCGCGCGGTGACGGGGTCGGACGAGGAGTACGCCGCATGGCAGTCGTTCTACGACGAGGTCTCCGACCTCGCCCGGGTCATCTCCCCCACCCTCACCTCCCCGCTTCCCACCGGTGCCGCGATCCGGTCGGAGGTGGGCGCACCGATCTGGCGTGACGTCGTCGAGCGGCCGCTCGGGGAGGCGATCGAGCGCCGCTTCGCCAACGACCTGGTCCGCGGCGTGGTCGCCACCGACGCCCTGATCGGCACCTTCGCCGGCCTCGGCGAGGCGAGCCTGATCCAGAACCGCTGCTTCCTCTACCACCTGATCGGCAACGGGACCGGCGAGTGGCGGGTCCCGATCGGCGGTATGGGCGCGGTCACCGGGGCGATCACCAAGGCGGCGTACGCAGGTGGGGCGCAGGTCCTCACCAGCGCGACCGTCACCTCGATCCGGGGCGGCGGCGTCGGTGAGGGCGCCGAGGTCACCTGGACCGACGCCTCTGGATCCCACACGGTGTCGACCGACTTCGTCCTCTCCGGCCTGGCTCCGTACGTCCTCGACGGCCTCCTCGGTCGCGCCCCGTCCCCGGCGACCAAGCCGGTGGGCGCCCAGCTCAAGATCAACATGCTCCTCGAGCGCCTCCCCCGGCTGCGCTCCGGCGAGGACCCGAAGGTCGCCTTCGCCGGCACCCTCCACCTCGGCGAGTCCTACTCGGAGCTCGAGAAGGCGTACGCCGAGGCGGCCGCCGGCTCGGTGCCGACCGAGATGCCGGGCGAGGTCTACTGCCACTCGCTGACCGACCCCTCCATCCTCGGCGACGTGCCGCCCGGCACCCAGACCCTCACCTACTTCGGTCTGCACGCCCCCGCGACCCTCTTCGAGGACCCCACGACGCGCGAGGAGCGCAAGGCCCAGGCGGTCGAACGCGCCATCGCCTCCCTCGACCGCCACCTGCTCGATCCGATCTCGTCCGTCGTCGCGCGGACTGCCGATGGCGAGCCGTGCATCGAGGCCAAGATCCCCCAGGAGATCGAGGCCGACCTGGCCATGCCCGGCGGCCACATCTTCCACGGCGACCTCGCCTGGCCCTGGGCCCCCGACGACGCCGACCTGACCACCCCCGCCGCCCGCTGGGGCGTCGCCACCGACGTCGGCAGCATCCTGTTGTGCGGCTCCGGCGCCCGCCGCGGCGGCGCCGTCTCCGGCTTGGGCGGCCACAACGCCGCCCAAGCCGTCCTGGAGCTCCGCTGACCGCGTCGTCGATCAGCACAGCCTCGATTTGGGTCGTATCCGAGCCCGCTGCTACTGTTCTTCTCGTCGCCGAGCGCGCAAGCGGCTCGAAGGACATGCGCCATTAGCTCAATTGGTAGAGCAGCTGACTCTTAATCAGCGGGTTGTAGGTTCAAGTCCTACATGGCGTACATCGAATTCGGGCCCTGACCTGGGGAAACAGGTCAGGGCCCGAAAGTCGTTTTAGCCTTCGAAAGTAGCCGTTTAGGAGGAATTCGAGGATGAATACCTACGCCGCGCCCTCCTCCTCGGCGGTTTCCTCCCCCTCCTCGTTCTTGTAATTCGGACCGTCCGGGTTGAGCGCTTCGAGCGCGTCGAGGTTTCCCGCGTTCTTGGCCTTCCGGCCGAGGTAGACGTCCTGCGTCATCGACACCCGCGAGTGCCCCAACTGGTCGGCGATCGCGCGGGCGCTCCGGCCGCCTTCGTCAAGCATCGTCGCCACCGTCTTCCGGTAAGTGTGCGTCGTCAGCCACTCGAAGTCGGTGCCCTCCCGCACCTGCCGAATGGAACGCTGTACGGCGTTCCGGTCGCGCCAGGTGCCCGCGCCACTCGGGAAGACCGGGCTGTCGTCGGCGCGACGGCGCTCGCGCCGCTCCTTGAGCATCGCGATGCACCACTTCGGCAGAAACAACGGCCGCTCCGACGTCTCCGACTTCACCTTCTTGGCAACCAGCCCTTTCCCCTTGACGCGGATGATCGTCCGCTCGACGCGGACCAGGCCCTTGATCAGGTCGACGTCAGCCCAGGTAACCCCGACCGCCTCACCAACCCGCAGCCCGGTAGCGAGCATGAAGCGCGCCAACTGCGGCAGGTCCTGGCGGCAGGCGTATTCACTGGCATCGAGAGCATCGATCCACTTGCGCAGCTCCTCCACGTCGAGCGCCCGCGCCTTCTTCGTCTTCGCGGTGATCGGCGTCAGCTCACGCATCGGGTTGTACGTCATGCCTCCCTGCCGAACGGCCCAGCCGCAGGTGTTCGACACCACGGTCTTGCAGACCTTCGCGGTGGACGGGCCCTTGTCCTTGAGTACGCCCTGAACGAACCGGTCGAGCAGCGGCGTACGCAGCTCCCCGAGTCGAAGATCCCCGATCGCGGGCAGGATCACGCGCTCTGCTTCGCCCGTGTAGAGATCGAGGGACGATTGCGACCGCTCCCCTGCCTCGACCTGGTCGACGAACGTAGCGAGCCACCCCGCGTACGCCTCCCGGAAGCGCGTCGCCTTCGTGATGTCGAGCCCAGCGCCCTCCTCCAGGATTTCGCGCACCGCATCGAGCGCACGGCGTACGGACTCGGCCGCCGTCTTGCCGCTTCGCCGCCGCCGGTCGGCCTTGCCGGACCAGTCCCGATAGTTGATGTAGGTCACGTACCGGCCGCCTTCGACAAGGGTCGTCGGTACGCCGTGCTCCCCCAGGCCGAGCGGGTTCACGCGACCACCTCCGTAGGAAGCGCGGCCACCCAGGCCCGGACGTCCTCCGGGCGGTAGCGGAGTCGCTTGCCGATCCGTCGTCCTGGCGGGCCGGTGCCAGCACCGCGCCAGGCGTAGATCGTGTGCACGGGGATGCCCAGATAGGTGCTCACGTCCTGCACTGACCACAGCGGCTCGACCTCAGAGATTGTGGCCACAGCCCCACCTTTCGTTGCGCTCTGTCGGCTGTCCTTCGGCTTCGTCATCGCAGCGAGTCCTTCCGGTTGGTCAAGAGGGTTGGGGTGGGGTGAGCCGTACCAGCCGTACCAGCCGTACCAGCCGTACCAACGGCGTGTTTTGGCTGGTCAGATGCGGTTTTGGGGTGGTACGGCTTTGGTACGGCTGGTACGGCTTGGGGATTTTGGTACGGCTTTGGTACGGGCCGATTTTTCAAGCCGTACCACCTGAAATCAGGGTCTGACCTGGAGAAACATCGTCTTGGTACGGCTGGTACGGCTGGTACGGCTTGGGACCCCGGACCGGTGGTCGCGCTAGTCATCGGTTGACCTCCGGAGCGCACATCGGGTGGGTGTGGGTGCCGTCGTCATGGGCCATCGGCTGGCGGCAGACAACGCAGGTGGCGGGAGTGGCGCAGTAGCGGGCCCAGGCATCGGCGAACGCGGCTCGCTGGTAGCCCTTGGCCTGTCCGGTGTCGAAACGGATCGTGTCGGAGCGGATGTCGAAATCACGCAGCAGGAACCCGAGCTTCATCGCAGTCAGACCGTTGTTCTGGTACGTCGCCCAGGGGGCCTCGATATCGGCCTTCAGACGCTCCAAGAGCACGGCCGTGGGCAGCGCTTCGGATTCACCGAACGCGGCGCGACAGTCGGTCAGCAGACGGGTTTGCAGGGTGGTCTGAGCGTTGGCATCGCGGGTCTCGGTCAGCGTCACGCACGCTTCACGGGCGAGGTCGGGCCACGGCCCCCCGGCGAGGTCGGCGATGGCAATCAGAGGCTCCCAGGTGTCGGCGGCGCGGTCCTCGACCGGCATGTCGGGCATGGCCGTGCCGAGGTGGTCGAGGTGGGCGCCTACCCACTGGTTCAGCCGCTGGCGGAGGCTGTCCAGGGCTGGACCATCACGGCGAACGCGGTAGGGCGCGACGCTCTCGCCGGGTGCGCGGCGGCGCATCCGGATCACGACAGCGCGGTCCTCGATGGTGTCGGGCATCGCCCCGATGCCCGCGAGGGCAGCCATGGCGAAGGTATCCAGCTTCTCTACGTAGCCGCCTTGGGCGTTGTAGCGATGCGCGGGCCGGTTGCGCTGGTGTCCGGCGTTGAGCAGCCCGCGCAGGTCCTCGTTCTCCCCGGCCTTGGGTCCGAAGACGGTGTCGGCCTCATCGAGCAGGATCGTGGGCGGGTTCTTCTGCTTCATCGCGATGGAGCGGTACACCGCCGAGGGCGAGGCGTTGACGGTGAGCAGCGGGTCATGGCACATGGCTTCAGTCACGTCGAGCAGCCGCGACTTCCCGCACCGCTTCTCCGGGGCTCGGATGACCAGGCGGGCGGCGTGGGCCCAGGCGGGTACGGCGTGGGTGGCGGCGATCCAGAGCACGACCCCGGTAGCGGAGTGCTCGTCGGGGAGGATCACGTAGCGGGCGAGGGCTTCGCGGACCTCGTTGAGCAGCAGCTCTCCGGCGTCGGCGTCGAAGTCGGCCGGAGTCAGCGCGGCGTTCTGCCCCTGGTCGGTGCTGGTCTCGGTGTCCATGTTGGTCTCCTCGGGGTCGGGTGTGGGCTGGTCGGGTTGGCCGGTCTGGTCGGTGCTCATGCGGCGCTCCGGGTGGCGGCGCGGCGGAAGCCGGACAGGATCGTGCTTTCGGCCTCGTAGGGCGTGTACGCGCCTGTGGCGATGTGGCCAGCGGCGGCGTCCATGAGCCGGTCGAGGGCGACGTGTTCGGCGATCAGGCCGCGTGCGACCAACTTGCCGACGGTGGCAGCGGCGACGTAGAGCGCGGCGTTTCGGCCGCCCTCGTCCGCGTCCAGAAGGCCAGCGACACCGCGTGGTGCGTCGCCGTTGATCGCGATCTCGAAGACCCGCTCGACGTACGCGCTCTGGTCCCTGACGGGCTCGCCAGACCCACCCGGACGCATCGGTCGGGCCGGGTGCACAGAACCGTCCTGAGAGCGGTCCTGAGAGGCACGGGCGGCGGACTGGTGGTCGCGGGTGAGCAGGTCGAGCAGGAACAGCGGCAGCGGTGCCGGCGGGCGGTCGTCAACCACGGTGTAGGCGCTGGTTCCGATGGTGGTTGGGGGTGCGGCGACGTAGCCGCCGTGGGCGCGGGTATCGATGAGCCAGCCGATCTTTCCGGCGGTGTTGGCGAACCGGCGGGTGGTGTCGGGGGCGGTGTAGTAGAGGTGGGTTCCGCCGGAGACGGTCTGCACGGTGTAGGTCGGGGTGATGGTGCCTCCGTGGGCTCCGGCGAGGTGGTCAAGCACGTCCTCTCCCGTGGTGATGCCGAACCGGTGCCAGGGCTCGGGGATCTCGGAGCCGGGCTTGTGGGTGTCGAGGTCGACCACGACCAGCCGCGAGGGTCCGCAGGCGATCCCGACACCGTAGGCGGGGTTGCTGGACCAGGCTCGGGTGATCCAGTCGGGCCGGTTGGTGGCGCGCTGCTCCCATCCGGCGTGACCGGTGCGACACCAGGCGTCGGTGCCGTCGCAGTCGGCGGCGCGGTGGTTCGGGGTCGCGGGCCGCTTGGAGCCGGGCAGGAGGGGGAAGACTCGCCAGCCATGGGCGGCGTAGTCCAGAGCGGTCGTGAGGGTGTCGGTCAGGGTGTCAGGCTGCTGCGTCATCGGTGTGTCCTTCCTCGGTTTCGTACTGGTCGTGGTGCTGGTCGGGCTGGTGGCGGTCGGGTCGAGCGTGGGCGAGCATGAAGCCCTGCAAGGTGGGTCTCGGGTGCCCGGCGGCGTACTCCTCGAGTTCGGTCGCGTAGCCCAGGGATTCGGCCTCGGCGTCGAGTTCCCAGGCGTGGAGAGCTAGGTAGAAGTCGCTCGTGATCAGGTCGCGCCACCAGTGGCGACGGCGCTGCACATAGCGGCGACGGACACGACGGGGACGGCTCATCAGGCACCCTCGGCCCTGCCATTGGTCCAGCGCTGCACGGTCCGGTCGGAGACCTTCAGCAGCCCGGCGACCTCACGCACGGGCATCCCGTAGGCGCGCAGTTCGATCGCGGCGCAGGCGTCGTGGACCTGGTCGCCGTCGTCCTCTCCTAGAGCCTCATCGCAGACGGCGCACAGGCCGATGCGGTCTTTGGTGTCGTCCTCGTCGTCCGGCATGTCGGGGATGACAGTCAGCGCAGGCAAGGGGGTGACAGAGGCAGACGCAGCGGCGATCGACTGGGGCTGGTCGTCGGGGTCGGTGTCACCCTCGATGTCAGCCCCGTTGTCAGGGGTGGTGTCGGGGGTGGCGGCCGACTGGTGACCGATCAGCTCGCGGTAGGCCACAGCCCCGGCTGCGTGCTTCTCGGCGGACTTGGTGAGCCGGGTCGCGGCGCGGTTCTCGGCGCGCTCGACGGTGACCTTGATCTCGGCCAGGGCGTGCGTCCTGGCGGCGAGCCGGGCCGATTCTCCGTAGCCGGTGATGGTCTCCATGTGGGCCGCGTGACGGGCCTCGATGACGGCTAGTGCCCGCTGGTCGCGGATCTCGGCGGTCCGGGCCCGGATGAACTCGGCCGTCTGCGGCGAGACGGTCACCTGGTCACGAATCCCGTCAGCGACCAGTAGCAGCGCTGCGAGTGCCGGGATAGCGCTCCACGGGCCCATGTGCCCAACCGCGGCCAGCAGGACCGTAGAGACGGCCACAGCCACCGCCGTTGCTGCGCCGAACCCATACGCGGCGGCGCGCTGGCCGGACTTGTAGGCGTGGATGGTGGTGTGGCCCAGGGCAGCCCATACGACATCGGCAGCGAGCGCGACGGCGACACCAACGGCGGGAGCGGCACCGCCAGCGGCGGGGATCATCGCGGCGACCTGCGGAGCGATGGTCACGGCGACCTGCAGGAATCCGACGAAGGTCATGCCGTAGCCGACAGCAGCGAGGCCAGAGGGGCGGTTGGACTTGGGAAGGGAAGCGGTGTTCATGGCCAATCTCTTTCTGCTTTGGAAGGTGTGTTGCCTGGTCAGATGAGTGTTTTGGGCATGGGGCGGGTAGGGACCTGGGCTCTTGGGGCCCGTGCGAGGGGTGGGAGGCGGTTACCAGCCGGGGCGCTGTGGCGGCTGCTTCGGGTCGCGCTGAGGCGGCATGGTCGTGGTGGTGGCCTCGGCGTGGATGCGGCGGGCGTGGTTGTAGAGCGCGCGCCCGGTCCTCAGGCGGGTCCCGGTGCCTCGGCAGGAGCGGCAGGCCCGGAGCTTGCGGAACACGGTCCCGGTGGTGCGTGAGCCGGTGCCCTGGCAGCGGCGGCACGGCTTGAACGGCAGTTCGCGGCACAGGGTGGCGTAGATCCCAGCAGCGAGGGTGATGAGCGCGAGGGCCGCGAGGGTAGCGACGGCGAGCGGTGTCATGGAATCTGCCTCCTGGGCTGGTTTCGCGTGGTCGGTGTGCGGGTCGCTACCCGCTACCTTCGAACGTCTGTGCTGGTCAGGCTGGGAATTGGGGGTAGCGGGGTGGGTAGCGAGGTCGCTACCGGGTGGTGGTGCGCTACCTCGGCCGCTACCCCTCCTTCTGGGACTCGGCGTCGCGGTCGGCGCGGAGCTTGTTGAGGTCGGCGCGGCGGTAGCCCTTGCGGACGGTCCCGGAGATCTTCACGTCGACCGAGGACAGGCCAGCGGTGCGAGCCATGTCCGAGAGCGCGTCGGCGGAGAGGTGGGTGTAGGCGTCGGGCCAGTTCTCGGTCAGGGCCTCGGCGGCGCTGGACCAGTGCTGGCCGTTGGGGGCGGCGACCTCGGTCAGATCGGCCAGCAGGTCACGGGCCGGTGCGGTCTCGATCGGCGCACCCACCGCGACCCCACCGCGCAGCGAGGTGGCACGGGCGACCATGTCGGCCCAGACCTCATCGGCGGGGAACTGGGAGCGGACAGCGGCCGGGGCGGCTCCACCGGTCATGCAGCCCCATCCGGCGTCGTACACGGGGCGGTAGACGGTGCCGGTCAGGCCGCGCTTGTAGGCGCCGGTGCCGAGGATCATGTCGTTCTCGACCTGACCGGCGACCGAGAGGCACCAGCGGTTGGTGACACAGCGGGTGATGCCCGGAGGCAGGGAGGCCTTGTCAGGGATCTGGGTGGCCAGGATGACCGTGACGGCGAGGGCACGCAGCCGCTTGATCGCACGCTCCACATCGGAGGCAGCGTCCGGGGAGTACAGGAACAGCTCGTGCGCCTCATCAATGACGACGCACACCGGGTGCAGACCCGAACCGGGCTTGGCAGCCAGCTCGGGGGTGACCTTGCCCTGAGGGGCCTCCCCGCGCTTGCGGGCATTCAGGATGAGCCGTCCGCGCTTCTCAGCCTCAGCGACCAGCCAGCGGCCCAGCGCAACACCCTGGTCCAGCGCCTCATCATCGACACCGCACACGTAGGTCGAGCACAGGTGTTCGAGGTCGAGGAAGTCACCGGTGCCCTTGAACTCGGCAATCTTCAGCTCACAGGTCGGGTCCAGCAGCGCGACCCCGACCAGCGCACGGGCGGCGTACGACTTGCCGGAGCCGGGCTGTCCGCCGAGGAGGTAGGAGCGCTGGAACATGGTGGTCTCGACCGGGCGGCCACGCTCGTCGGTGCCGAACTCGGCAGGCTCGAAGAACGACGTACGCGCGTTCTCAGCAGCCAGGGACCAGGTGGGCTGTCCAGTCTTCGAGGCGGGGTGGTAGCCGACCCACAGGTCGAGCTGTCCGGGGTGGTCGGGACCGGCGGCCGGCCAGACCTGGTCGACCGGGAGACGCAGCGCAGCGGCCAGCCCATCGCGGCGCTCAAGCACCTTCACTGCGGTGACTCCCTCGGGGAGGTTGACCCGGGCCAGCCAGCCGGGGCCGTCGCGGTGGATGCCGGGGTGACAGAACTCGATCTGCTCCGGCGTCTGGATGCCACGCACGGCCAGGGAGACCAGGGCGTTGCGGACCAGGTCACCGGTCAGGCGGGTGAACCGGCGACCGGTCGCGACGCGGCCGAGGATCGGCTTGTCGGCCGGGCGGCCAGCACGGGCGGTCACTACGATCAGTGCGGCCAGACCGGCCCACAGGATCGGCGCGACCAGCAGCCCGGTCACGGCGAGGATGGTCACCACGATGAGGGTGGCGAGGGTCGAGAGGGACAGGCCCCACATGCGGCCTCGGGACTCTTTCTCGCGGATCTTGTTCAGCGCCTGCCAGGTGTAGGCGTCGTTGGTCTCAGCGGCCTTCTGCCGCAGCTCGTAGTTGCCCTCCTCGGCACGCACCCACCGCGTGACCTTGCCCGTGATCCGGCCAGCACCCACGAACGAGAAACCGAGCGTCTTGGCCGCGTAGACCGGCGTCCGGACACAGTGGAACGCGGCGTAGTAACCCGCCGTCGAGACAGCGTGACGCGCGGCAGCCTTGCGGGCCTCGGCCGAACGCAGCCACGGCGGGATCACCGGGGCACGGTCACCGGCCGCACGGTCAGGCGCGGCCCAGGTGAGGGTCGAGGTCACATCCTCGGGCTCGCCCGGCTCGCCCGGCTCGGTCGACTCAGGGGACTCGGGCTCGGCGTCGTCCTGGTCGCTCTGGGTGAAGGGAGTCGCGGCGTCGACGTGGTCGACCACGGCCAGAACCTCACCCTCGAACACGTCGACCCGCTCAGCGTCCTCGTAGTCGACCTGGTCGGGCTCAGCAAGGCCGATCCGGTTCTCGAACAGGGCGGCGGGGCTGTCCGGCGCGGTCCCGTTCGTGGGGTAGTAGTCCGTCATCGTCTTGGTCCTTCCGTTGGTCTGAGTCATCGGGTCTGGGTCATGAGGTGGGTGAGGCGGTGATGCACGATCGCGAGCAGGCGGCGCTTAGCCATGGACGGTTCGATCTGCTCTCTGTCGAGCAGCGCCAAGACGGCGGCCAGGCCCCGGACCAGTAGCCCGGTGTGTTCCTGCTGGGCCTGCAGCTCTTGGCGTAGGTGCTGGCAGGTCTGGCACGGCCCGTCGGTCATGGCGCTTCATGTCTCTCTCGATCAGCTCTGGTTCGGCTTGGTCTCGCGGATCTGGTCCAGCGCAGCCAGGCAGGCGGCACACATCGGCGCGTGCGGGCTCCGGGCCCGGTCAGCGGGCTGACGGCTGCTCATGGCGTCGGCAGCGGCGGGGATCTGGAAGCCACACAGCGTGATGACCCCGGTAGCGGTGGCCTCGTCCTCGATGTGGACCAGGCCCGGCTTGCTCGTACGCAGCCGCCACAGCGTCAGCAGCTCCGGCATCAGAGACCCGCCTTGACGGCGTCCGAGATGCCCTGAACGACCGCGTTCGAACCAGCCTCAAGGCCCTCGATCATCGGCGGCCCGATCAGCGTGGAAGCCAACGCGATCCCGAACAAGACGTTCACGATCGTGCCCGCGATGGTCGAGGCAGAGCCCTTGGTCATGAAGAACGAGATGACGCCCAAGATGAGGACGAGAGGTGCGGTAACCATGTCGAGATTCCTCCGAGAATCAGGCGGCCTCGGCCAGGTCGGCCGGGCCAAAGTTGGTGAGCATGTAGACAGGCGCGGACTTGCCCACGTCGTGGTTGACCTGCTGAACCATCAAGAGCAAGAGCGCGCTCACGGCCCGACGATGAGCCCGCTTAGCGAGCACATCGGCCGGCTCTGCGAGCAGACGGCACTCGGCGTCGACCAGGTCGACCTCAGCGGCGATCTGCGGCCACTCGGCCTCGATCTCGGCCAGGGCGGCGGGAGTCGGCTCCTCGGCGGCAAATTGCGTCGCGTGTGGATCGTTGCTGTGGCTCATGTGATCTCCTCAATAGCACCTATCTAGTTAGGTGGATAGGTGGACCGTAGCACGCTCGTTGCCCACCTGACTAGATATGTGTGAGAAAGTTTCAGAGTGGCCATTGATCAGTCAGACCCGAAGTCACCCGCGCAGCAGATCGCGGACCAACTGCGCGCGGTGATCCGTTCCGGCGACCTCGCTCCGGGCGACCGTGTGCCGTCGACGTCGCAACTCATGGAGACGTATGGCGTCGCCTACCAGACCGCGAGGAACGCGATCGACGCCCTGAAAGGCGAGGGCCTCGTAGAGACCCGCAAAGGGGCTGGGGCGTTCGTCCGGCAGCCTCCGCCGATGATTCGTCTCGGCTCCGAGCGCTACTCCCGCGCAGTCCGGGATGGCGGACAGGCGGCGTTCCAAGCGGAGGCAGAAACTGCGGGCCTGACCTGGGGACAGGAGGTACTGGCACTCGAAACTGTGCCCGCGCCCGAGTGGGTCGCCGAGTGGTTCGGCATCCCGGCCGGCGCACCAGTTTTCGCGCGTCGGCGCCGCACGCTGCTTGAGGGGGTACCTACTCAGCTTGGCGACAGCTACTACCAACCGGAGGTGGTAGAGGGCACCGCAATCATGCAGGAGGACACCGGGCCCGGGGGGTCGTACGCGCGCCTAGAGGAGCGCGGCTACAAGCTCACGAAGTTCCGCGAAGAACTCGCCTCAAGGCAGCCGACGCCGGAGGAGGTGAGCGCACTTCGCCTGTCGAGGGGCACCACCGTTGTAGAACTGCACCGCATTGCCTTCACCGAGTCCGGGCCGGTCGAGGTCTTCCGTTCCGTCCTGGCGGGCGACCGTCACACCTTCGCTTACGAATTCGAGGCCCCAAAGTGACCAACGCCGACACCAGCCCAGATGCGTTCGGCCTTGACGCACGGTCCTACTCCGAGGCGTCGCCAGACCACGCGGTCAACGAAGACTTCGTCCTCGTTGGCCAGAACTTCGCAGTCGTCCTCGACGGCGCGTCCCCCGTGAAGGGTCTCGACACCGGATGCATCCACGACGTGCCATGGCTGGTCCGCACCCTCGCTGGACAACTGCTCTCACGGCTTACGACGTCCGGCGACTCCCTCGCCAACGTCCTCAGCGACGCTATCGAGGGCGTGAATGGCTCCCACGCGGGCACGTGTGACCTGTCCAACCCGAACAGCCCATCAAGCACCGTCGCGATACTTCGCAGGCGTCGACAGGAGATCGACTACCTGGTCCTCGCAGACTCCCCAATCGTGGTCCAGCGCCACGACGGCACGATTACCGCGATCACCGACGACAGGATTGACCACCTTCCCGACTACTCCATCGCGGGAATCAGCAAGCTGAGGAACTCCCCTGACGGCTTCTGGGTCGCCAGCACGCGACCTGAGGCGGGGGGCATGGCCGTCACAGGCACGCTCGACTTGAACGGCGGCGGGCCGACCCAGGAGATCCGCGCCGCAGCTCTCCTCAGCGATGGTGCAGCCACCCTCGTGGAGCGTCACGGGGGCGAATGGTCCGAGACGATGCGCCTCCTAGAGGAAGGGCCCCGTGTCCTGATCGGACATGTTCGCTCTGCCGACAAGATAAGCACCAGGAAGTTTCGCGGTAAGCGTCACGACGACGCAACAGCCGTTCTCTGCACGTTCCCGACTAACGCTCACAGCGCCACCGGGGCCAACCGGCCAAACATCTGATTGCATCGTCAACGGAACTAAACGCCGCAGATGACCGTCCGGCAACAGAGTCGCTCACTTAGGCTCGTCGATCATATCAGTTGTTCAAGATGTGATAAGCCGCGGTGAGGACCCCGATCACAATAAGCGCCATCGAGCCCCAAACGCCGTCTTTTGTGTATTCGTTAGCACTTGCCATGCTCAGTAGCTGAGATATTCCACTACCGAATAGTGTTGCACCTACGACGCCGAAGACCTTAACCAGAATATCCTTGAGGTTTTGGGTCGGGGTGGTACCGAGAAATCGGGCGGCGTCCTCAACGTGTCGCTTAGTCACCATTTCATCATGGGTCCGCTTTGCCGCCTTTTGGCTCAACTCGGAAAGGTTCAGAACGTAGGCCGCGGCCTTCTCTTCGAAGAGGGCGCCAGCTTGCTGTGTGAAATGCGGCGGCACCGCTCCAGAACCGGGGAGTGGATGGTCGGTCACCGGCGCCTTCTCCCCTTTGTGGCCATCATCTGACTTGTTCGACCCCGGCCGGTAAGTGCCTACGACTCTGGCCTTTGGTGCAGCAGCGCGAGGTAGCATCCGCCTGGAACTTTCCTCAGTCACCGTGCACGCTCACTTAGGCTGTCATCAGCTGAACTCTTGGCGGCGGAACTAAGCGCCGCCAACGCTGCGAGTACTGCCAGCCGTCGAGCATCCCACTCGTCAGCGTCGGTGGCCGCCTCATCGGTATCCCGCCCCGGCCGCTGGTCAGTCCTCTGCTCAAGAAGTCTCAGAACCTGCTCTGTCGCCGCTTGGGCTTCTCTCCTCTGACGCCGAGAAAGCAATGCGGCACTGCCCCCAGTAATAGCACCCAAAGAAACTCCAGCAAGAGCGGAGACCGCACCTGCCATGCTCACTGCGCTACCGCTATCTACTGAAAGGTGTAATTCGAAAACCAACGCAAGTCCGATCAGTATTGCAATGACGGCGACGGAGCTAGCCACCCACAGGCGGATCATGTCTCGGCGAATGATCCGCTGCTGAGCCTCCATCAAGGCCGCGACGGTCGCGAGGGAAGCTGATTGCAGGCGTTCAGCATCCGAATCGCGACTAGGGTCCATGTCGCGTGATTCTACGTGAGCTTTTCGTTCCGCACCGGGAAATCGATGTGCACGTCGCAGCTCACTTGTCGCTGTGAGGACCTCTCGCCGGACAAGGCAGCGTATGCGAGCCTATGGGCCCGATCCACAAGCGCACCCACCTGACGACTACGTCCACGTGGGTGCGCGCTTGCGACGGAGCAACCGATGCACGTTCGGATGGCTGATATAACGCAGTGCCGCTGGTGACGTTTCACCGGGCCCCGCGCCGAAGAGCCCACGTCACACTCCAGCGAACCCACCACTGCGGACCACGCAACGAGAGCCGTCGCTGCGGCTCCCAACCTTTCGGCATGCGCCAGTCGTTCGGTGGCACTTGTATCCGTTGGATGCTCCCGGATTCTGCTGATCGTTCGAGGAACCCCCTATAGCCGGGCCGTTCGGACAGGTCTCGAAGGCGCATCGTGCGAGCTCGTCGAGAGGCCACGCGCCGCCGGGTGGGCGAGGCAATCCACGTGATCGTGATGAGTGCCTGATCCCAGAGTTCGGGATCACATTCCGCCTCTATCCTGAACTGGCCGCCGGGCCGCACTGTCGGGATCATGTTTCGACCCTTTAGGTCTGGGGCTCCCTCGATGACAGTCGCAATGCATCCGGTCCCCACGACCCTCAACTGGTACGCGGTGGCGTCTCCGACGTTCACAAACTGTGTGCGGGCCGCCGGCGGCGAAGGATGGTTCCACCATCCAGTGACGTCTGTCGCCACCCAGTCCGCATCAGATCGATCCAGGTAGCGCAGCAGGAACGTAGTCGCGAGAGTCACCAGGATCGCGGACACGGATGCGATTGCAGATACGCCTCCCCACGACATCGCCAAGTCACCCACGCAGGGCCTCCTCAGCCTTCAAGCGACTCTCCCGCCCGGAAGTCGTCAGCAAACCTGAGCACATCGTGCACTAGCTGCTCGTGAAGCCGGTTCTCGGCGTCAGGCAGGTCGCCGGCCTCCCACTCATTGGCGGCGAGTGTCTCTAGGACAGCCTTAGCCTCCGACCACTCGCGGGCGCTCTGGACGATGCTCTCTAGCCGGATCTGAAGATCCTCGTTCATTCCACGGCCTCCTAGCCTGGCGAGCATGATCGACACGAAGGTCCGCGCCTGACCGAGCCTGGTGGTTCGTCCGCGTCTACTCGTCGGGCTGCTGCAGTTCGCGACCCATGTCGAGTGGCGCTGGCGCTACTGGGGCCGATCTGGCCGCGTACTCAAGGAACGAAGTATCGGCTTGAACATGGCCGCCGAGTCGCCAGCTCCGGCGGACCTTTTCGAGTCGACCAGTGACTGTGAATGGGATATGGCGACGGTGGGCCTGGATCGCCCAGTCGTAGTCTTCGCCCTGCAGTGGGACCGTGACTCTTCGCAGCTTGCCGTCGACCTCGCCCTGGATCACGACCTCGCCCTCATAGTCAACGGCGCTGGTACTGGGATCGACTGCGCGCTTGAGTTCCACGACAGCGCCCACGATCGTTTCTTGCCTCGGATCTTCATCACGCGTGGCCAGTTGGCGCTCGACTTGTTCCAGGGAGGTGATGGCTTCACGATCGATGCGGACCCTGTTGGGGACATCGGCTCGCATCGGCTCAAGCGTTGACCACTCGAAGGACAGATCTAGGGCCCGAACCCCCTCGCCTGCCCCGGCCGTGCGCAGCGCCTTGATCAGTGGCAGTCGCATCCCAAGCGCGACCGCGGCGTCGAGGTCATCAGGTGAGCCGTCTGCGGCAACATATCGCTGCGTGACTTCTAAGCTTCGCGACAGGGTAGTCATCACTCGCCGGGTGTAGTTCTCCGTCAGATCTTCGACAGGTGACTCATCGCCAGGTGCCTCATCGAAAGGTCGCTCGACGACTGTCGTGGTTCCATCATTCGGCGAACTCGAGACCACTGATAACGCGTCTGTGTCGAGTCGTGCCGCCACTGTGATGATGAAACTGCCTCGCTTGGTGTGGCCCATCCGTACGTCCTCGGCGAGGAAATCTCGTACGTACTCGGGCAGCCGTCCTTTGCCCGTTGCCCTGGGGTTGTGAGCCGTCAACGCTGCCGAACGCACCATCGAGTCGATGCTTTCAAGGATTTCACTGGCTTGGCGTAGTGGAATCGTCCCGTCTTTGGAACTCTGATCGACACGAACGAAGAACAGGTCCGCACGGATCGCGGAGACCCGCTCAGCAATTGTGGGCAGGGTCCAGCCGTAGGCCTGACCGATCGCTTCGACGGCTTGGGCCAACCTGAGCTCGTAGTCATCGAGTCTGTTGTTTCGAGGAACGTGGAGATACATGGGCGAGCCGCGGTGATGAACCTCCGCGTTGGCCCACACCTGCTCCCAACCGAGATCCTGTTGAATCGTCCAGTTTTCGGTCGCGAGAAACTGTGCGACGTTCGAGTCGGTTAGGACCTCGGCGTACTCGGCCAACCGCTCACTCATAGAATCTGCGGCTGCCACTCGCTTGCCTCCTTCATCAACGTCAGGATCGACTCCGGCGTAACGCGGTTGGTGTCAGGCAGGTGCACGGTCTGCGTCTCCTGTCCCATCATCGCAGGAGGCATCTGGTGCCCCCACAGCCAGTACATGTGGCTCTTGGCCAACAAGCCTTCTTGGTCATGGTGCAGCCAGTCCCAGTAGTCGGCCGCCGTGACCAGCACGCACAGCAACATGGGGTTCGACCGGTTGAGCTTCGACATCTTCTCGACCGTCCGCACAGCCAACGACCATGCGATGTGGTCGTCCTGCACCACCGAGGTCTGACCGGTGCACTTCAACTGGACATCAATCTTCGGAGCGCATCGATGAGGCGAGTAGTCGACGATTGAGGACAGCGTGACGTCCATACAGTCGTAGTCCTGGCTCCAGCTACCCAGCGTGAGACCGGCAGCTCCGGCAATCATTCCGATGTAGGCCTTGCTGAGCTCCTCCTTCATCGCAGACACCGGCAAAGAGCCGTGAGGTAAGAGATGGGAGCCCTGTTGTGTCATCTTTGCCCGCCCGTCGAATCTTGCACCTGCACATCGAACCATGGTCGACACCGCCCGTGGGCAAGAATTCAACTACGGCTGCGCGACCTTGCCCCATCTGTGCCCCTGGCGCGCAACTTCTTGACGTTGGTCCAGGTCAGCGCGGTACATCCGACGCTCTAGTCCACACCAAGCGAGCCCACGGTAGCATGGTTCGAACAGGCGTTCTATTGTTGGAGAATGCGCATGGGGATACCGACGCACGTCTGGGTGGACGTGACGGGCAAATGGGGGGACTCCGCATCGCCCGGCGTCTTGCTGATGTGGCAGAAGGACAGCGAGAACAAGTGGGAAGCCTGGGTCATGTACGCGGTGACGTACTCGACCGGTAGCGGACTGACGTCGTACGTGACTCAGTCATGGGTCGATGCGGCCCACATACGCAAGGCCGACATCAGCCCACCACTCTCGTAGCCCGCATGGTCCAGCCGCCGGCACCGCAACCCGGAACACGTCGAGCAGCGGCGGCGACTGACCGTCCGGCGCTAGGTCCCTCGGCCGCTCGCGAGGTTGGATCGCCGGGCCGCGCGGCAGACGTGTTCCCCAATAACCGGTATGAGACGCCGCAGTCGTTGCGTCACATGGAACCCCGACTGAAACCCTCGACGCGTGAAGTTCAGACGACGCAGTCTAGAGAAGATCGGCGAGCTGATCTGCGGAAACAGGGACGCGAGCGTGAACTTTCCCTATCGCTCCAGCATGTTCCTCACCGAGTTCTTCCAAGATTTGGACCTGGACTTCGAACACGACGGGTCAACCCGGCACCGATGGGTCGCTGACATGCTGGAGAAGATCCTCGAGGAGGACCCGCAGGCGGGCCCGGCTCAGCCGTCAGAGACGTTCTGCAGGGTGATCGACCACCTGATGTCACCAGTAGATGCAACCGAAAACGATCCAGAGCGCGATGGCGCAATCCGGGACCTCAACACGATCCTGAAACGGGAAGGCTTCGAGGCCTTCTACGCGGACGATCGCCACTGCTACCTACGACATCTTGCGACCGGCGCCACCGCGATGCCAGCACCGAACCCGCACCGTCCTTTCACGACAGCCGAGATGAAGCGGCGAGAGCAACTCGTTGAATACCTGAACGAGTGCAGCGAGGATCAACTCATCGAGGAGATCCTCCTACCTCTCTTGCGTCAGCTGGGCTTCCATCGCATCACCCCTGCGGGCCATAAGGACAAGGCCCTCGAGTATGGCAAGGACGTGTGGATGCGCTACCCGCTCCCGACTCAGCACGTGCTTTACTTCGGGATCCAGGCCAAGCGAGGAAAGCTCGATGCGGCGGGGCAGACCAGGGCAGGAAATGTGAACGTCGCGGAGATCTACACCCAAGCTCAGATGATGCTTGCGCACGAGATCTTCGACCCTGAGATCAACAAGCGCGTGCTCGTCGATCACGCATTCATCGTCGCGGGCGGAGAGATCACGAAGCAAGCGCGCAACTGGCTTGGGAACAAGCTCGATGCAAACCGGCGTAGTCAGATCATGTTCATGGACAGGGAAGACCTCCTCAACCTGTACACGGTTACCAACCTGCCGCTCCCACAGGGGGCGCTGCCCGCCCCGCCGTCTTGGGCCCTGCCATCGGCGAACACGGACATCCCACCCTTCTGACAGAGGATGAATGCGGGGATGAATGCTCCACGATCCCCTACGAACAACCATGAACAACCAGACCCTCAAGACCGGCAGTCGAGCGCACGGCCGAATGACAGCCGTGTAGCCCTGATCAATCAGCGGGTTGTAGGTTCAAGTCCTACATGGCGTACATCGAAACCGGCCCTCACCTGGACTTGCAGGTGAGGGCCGGTTCTTTGTTCTCTGACCCGGGCTCACCACGGGGCACACAAAGCCAGGACCAGATGCGGGTGTAGGTCGGAGCACCTGCCCGAACGGCGCCTCGGACAGAATCGAACATATGATCGATTCATGACCCGTGCTCCAGGACCCTCGAAGCCGCCCCGCCTCGAGCCACCGATCATCGTGGCTCGTCCAGAGGCACGGCATTGCTGGCGGCACGTCTCACCCTCGCCGGGCAGCGAAGGTGATCCGGTGTTCCTTCTGGCCTGGGCACATTCGCCGGCCGATCAGTTCGGCAAGTACGTGTGGTGGGCTCAGATCGTACGGATGACGACGCCGACGGACTGGTCGACGGAATGGGTCTCCGCCGATCAGCTCTCGACCGAGCGCTACGCCCCTGGAGAGCCGCCGCCGGGCCGTCGACCGTCATCGAACAGGAGCGATTCGGCACTTCCCCACGTGTCATGAGTCCCGACGACCAAGGCCCTCCCGCTCGCAAGTTAGACCGCGACCCCGGTTCCAGACCGAGGCCACGGCACCGATGGCACCCATCGTGGTGTCACTCTCCACAACCTTCACCGTTCGTCACGACCCGGGAAAGCCATACGGCAGAAGTCACCCTGACAGCCCCGTCGGCACCAACACGGTAACCCGTTCTACCCAGGCAGATACATCCCGATCGAGACAACCCACGACATTCTGGGGGACACCGAACCAGGAACCCGACCGGTCGCTACCGGCCCAGAGCCCTAGAGCACGCGGGCATCGCGTCAGCAGAGATCCCGATCGCTGAAAAGAAGCCCTTCTTTCACCAAAGTGCCCAACCGCCCGATCACTGCACGCCGACGGCGCGCAGGACGAACTCCTCGATCCGCTCGGCCGGGAGGTGGCGGGTGCCGAGGACGGCATGGACGAGGGCGAGGGTGGCATCGACGTCGGTGACGACGAAGATCCCCTGCTCGGCGCCCTGCCCGAGGATCTCGGCGAGGACCTGCTCGACGGCGACGATGTGCTCGCGGATCTCCTGGCGGGCCTCCTCCGGGAGCCCGCCGTAGACCTGCGGGCCGAAGCCCATGTGGAACTTCTCGCCGAGAGTGAGGTGATTGCGTACGTAGATCCGCAGCCGTTCCGCCGGATCCTCGCTCGCGGCGAGCTGGGCCTGCAGGGACGTGACGTACTCCGAGGTCTCGTGCGTCGCGAACGCCACCATCACCGCGTCCCGGTCCTTGAAGTGGTGGTAGATCGCGGTGCGCCCGATGTCGGCGCGCTGAGCCAGCTTCGACATGCTGACGGCGTCGTAGCTGCCCTCGGCCATCAGCTCCGCGAACGCCGTGAAGATCCGTGCGCGCACCAGTCGACGGTGCTCGGGAACGTTCTCGGCGGCGATACGGGGCACGAGGACGAACCTTAGTGTCCCAATCCGAAAGGCCGCGCCGTAAGTCGTGCGATGCGTGCGTGCATCGCAAGGCGGCATCGCGACGGCATACCGGGCGTCTTCCGAGCGATGCCAACGCAGCGAGGTGCGTGCGCAGCGTGCGACTTACGGTGCGGAGTTGAGGTGCGGGACACTAATTCACCTTCGATAGGTGTCGAGGCGGGCGCCGAGCTCCTCGAAGAGGGTCTGGTTGAGGCCGAAGGCGACCTGGACCTCCTCGACGATGCGGATCTTCTCCGCCGGGTCGAGGTCCAGCGCGTCGAGGCGGGCGCGGTAGCCGTCCTTGTAGGGCTTCGGCTTGGGGATCTCGGCGAACTCGTAGAACGCCACGCCCTCGCCGTCGAGCTCGAAGAACCGGTCGAGCAGCCGGCCGATCGCCTGGCCACCGGAGAGGTCACCGAGGTAGCGCGTGTAGTGATGGGCGGCGTAGAGGCCGCCCCAGGCACGGGTGGCCTCGATCCGGGCGACGTACGCATCGGCCGCATCCGACTCCACGGCATCGCCGTCGACATCGGGCGCCCACACGGCCAGGTCGGCATCGATCGCGGCCAGACGCTCCAGGGCGACGTCGTGGACGGCCCGGGCGACGGGATCAGTGGCGGCCAGGTCCCGGCCCACCGACTCGAGCGCGACGTAGACCTTGCGCAGGCGCAGCAGGTAGTCGGCGTACCCCTGCTCGTTGACCCGGCCGGCCAACAGCTCCTCCATGAAGGACGAGCTCTCGGCAGCGGTGTGCTGGATCCGGGACCCCTCGCGCATCAGCGCGGAGAGCGGAGCGTCGGGTGTCTCGTCGACAAGGAGGGCGGACATGTGTGCTCCAGTCAGGTCGGGCGGCAGCGATCGGCGTTCCGGCAAAGATACTGACACAGCGTCAGAAAGTCGGCAAGGTTTAGTTAGGTTACCCTAACAAAACCGCCCGAAGCCGTGAGCAATCCCGCAACGGATCGACTTGTGGAGATACCTACAACACATTGTTCACGAGCCCGAGAGCACTACGTGAGGACCACAACTTGCCCAGGCCTCTCAGACGTTCGGGTGTCGATCACGACGAAGATCCACAACGGCTCCCAGCAGGCGCTCGGGACGAGGTGTTGCCGTGGAAGTTACGGCTGAATCCGCAGGTCATCTGGGCGCCGCGTACACCTATGCACCCGCGATCCGAGGTGGCTAAACTCCCCGCTTCGTCACGGCGAGTCACAGCAACCGGGGGGCTGCAGAGGCTGACTTCTACTCGTCGTGCCCTGTCATCGACAGTTATCAACACCATTGGAGAAGTCACTTGCGCTCCCCACTCTCGGTCCGCGGAGCCGCCCTCGTTGCGGCGACCGCGATGATCGGTCTTTCCGTGACCGCGGCCCCTGCGACTGCTGCGTCGGCGGAGAAGCCCCAGGCCAAGGCATCGTCGGTTGCTCTGACCGCCAACGTGTCCGACAAGGTCAAGGTGGACACCGGCCGCTACACCGCCACCTACAACGGCAAGAAGACCGTCAACTCCGGCACCAACAAGCCGGCCCTCCCGCTCCTCAAGGGCAAGCAGCAGCTGCTCGCCGTCGGCGTCTTCGCCCAGGACGCGGCCGCTGCCCTCAAGAACGGCACCGCCTACTCCGGCGCCTGCTCGGCCCTGGCCGGCGAGGGTGCGACCCTGGTCGCGATCGGCGACGGCTCCAGCTGCGTCAAGCCGGGCGAGGCCGTCAAGGTCAACCTCGCCGAGCTCGACTTGCAGAAGCTGGGCGCCACCACCGACTACGTGCTCAACGACGAGAGCAAGTCCGTCCACGTGAAGCTCGGCCCGGTCAACGACCTGGTCCAGACCGTCGTCTCCGGCGTACTCACCAAGGTCGGCGGCCTCTCGGTCGGCGTCAACCTCGACGCCGCGGAGAGCACCTGCCTCGCGCAGGGCAGCGACTTCACGGGCAAGACCAGGCTCAAGAACGCCGCCGTCACCGTCAACGTTCCCGGCAAGGGTGACATCAAGGTCGCGGACCTGCCGACGAACCCGAAGAAGAACACCACGGTCGTCCCCGACCTCTCGCCGGTGACCGACGCTGTCCTCGGCCGCGTCGACACGCTGCTCCAGTCCGGCCTGAAGAGCAAGGTCGCGCCGGGCGTCCTCGACGTCTCGATCCGCATCGACCTGATCGAGCACATCAAGGAGCAGCTCGCCGTGCTGCTCAAGGGCATCGAGACCGACCTGGTCAAGCTCACCCTGAACAAGCAGGACAAGACGGCCAAGTCGCTCGAGGTGTCCGCCCTGGACATCAAGGTCCTCGACGCCGTGAAGAAGGTCGGCGCCCCGACCGCCGCCGACGTCGCGATCGGCACCAGCACCTGCGGCACCAACGGCCTCACCGCCTCCGAGGAGGAGGCTGCGGCCAGCGGCGACAAGAAGAACGTCGACGTCGTCGTCTCCGGCGACAAGTCCGACCCGGACACCAGCGTTCAGGCCAAGCCGGACAACGCCCCGGCCAACGCCGAGCTCAACCTGCTCTCGTCCCCGGCCGCCAAGGGCGGGTTCGCCGCCGGCGCGCTCGTGCTGCTCGTCGCCGCCGCTGCCGCCACCCGGTGGTTCCTGCTGCGCCGCGCGCACGCCTGATCCGCTGATCAGGACACCCTGGTAGGACCTTTGTAGAACCTGCAGCACCCGCATCCCGGGCCAAGGCTCCCCGCCTCGGCCCGGGATGCGGTCATTTACCGGGAAGAGGCGTGTTCCGGGCGGCGCGCCTGCGTGCCGCCTGTCGCGGGATCCGCCAGAGTTGGGCCGCCCCCGATGCTCCCCAGAGCTCTTCCCCCTTCTCTCTGGAGTCACTCCATGCTGCGCCCTCTGACGACCCTGCTCGCCGTCGTCCTCCTCTGCGCCGGCTGCGCCGAGGTCTCCGCGCCCGACACCGCCGTCCAAGCCGGATACGGAGCCGGCAGCGGCGAGGAGGTCAACCTGCCGCTGAGCGAGGCCATCGCGAAGCTTCCCGTCGCCAAGGAGGTCGCCTCCGGCTACGAGCGGGAGAAGTTCAACCACTGGGTCGACGCCGACGGCGACTGCCAGGACGCCCGCACCGAGGTGCTCCTCGAGGAGTCCACGAAGAAGGCGCGCGGCAGGTGCGAGGCCACCAAGGGCGTATGGCTCTCCGCGTACGACGGTCACACCCTCAAGCGCCCCGGCGGCCTCGACATCGACCACATGGTCCCGCTCAAGGAGAGCTGGGAGTCCGGCGCCGACGCGTGGACCGACGAGCAGCGGGAGGCGTACGCCAACGACCTCGGCGACCCGCGTGCCCTCATCGCCGTCACGGCCGCGACCAACCGCAGCAAGGGCGACCAGGACCCGGCCGACTGGATGCCCGACGCCACGAGCTACCACTGCACGTACGTCGCCGACTGGGTCGCCGTGAAGATCCGCTGGAGTCTCTTCGTCGACCGTGCGGAGAAGGCCGCGATCGAGGACGTCGCCGCAGGCTGCGACGACCCCGAGATCACGGTGCGGCTGGCCCAGTCCGCGCCGGCCGAGAGCGACCCGGACCAGAGCGTCGCTCCCGCGGGCGGCTCGGGTGACGACCCCCGCTTCGACACCTGCGCCAAGGCGATCGCGAAGGGCTACGGGCCCTACCGGAAGGGCCGCGATGCCGAGTACGCGTGGTACCGCGACGGCGACAAGGACGGCACGGTCTGCGACAGCTGACGCAACGCCAGGATTCCGCACCTCAGAAGCGATACCCCAGCCCGTAACGTGCGGGGTCCTCCCCCGTTGAATGTGACGAAGGTCAAAGGGAGGAAGTTACGTGCGCACAACACTCATCGCGCGGGGAGCAGCGGTGGCGGCCGCAGCCGCCATGGTTGCCTTGTCAGCCGCACCTGCGAGCGCCGCCACGGTGTCGCAGGCATCCGCGACCGCGCTGAGCCTCGAGCTCGCCGGCACCGGAGCGAGGGACACCGGCACCTATGCCGTCACCAACGACGGCTCCACCGAGTCCGCCGAAGGCAGCAACGAGCCGCTGATCACCGCGCTCGGCGGCCAGGACGCGATCCATGTCGGGACGCTGGCCCAGGACGCGGTCGCCAACCGCAACGCCACCTCGGCAGCCTGCTCGGGTGTCGCCGGCGACGGCGCGACCCTGGTCGCGGCCGGGTCCGGCGACTGCCTCAGCGGCGGTGGCAACGTCTCGCTCGACGCCGCCAGCCTCGACTTCAGCGACCTGCGGGTGATCCAGTCCGATCTGTTCCAGGGCATGGACACCCAGGTCCAGGACGCGCTGAAGCCGTTCCAGGACCAGATCACCGCCGGCCTCACCCAGCTCCTGGCCCCCGCGATCGAGGGGCTGGACGGCGCCGGCCTCTACGTCGACCTCGGCGCCGTGCAGAGCAGCTGCACCGCCGACGACGACACCGCGAGCGGCGACAGCACGATCGCCAACTCCTCCGTCTACGTGGTCGTGCCCGGTGGTGACCGGGTCACCCTGGTCGACCTGCCGGTCGAGCCCGCCGTGAACCAGAAGGTCGTCACCGACCTCTCCGGCGTGACCGATGCCATTCTCAAGGGCCTCCGCACGCAGCTGACCAACGGACTCGACGGTGCGCTCAGCCCGATCGACCCCGTTGTCGACCAGCTGCAGAAGCAGGTGCTCAACACGCTGCTCACCTCGCTCCAGGAGCAGCTCGCGCCGCTGGAGGAGAACGTCCTCGACATCACCCTCAATGCCCAGAACACCTCGCCCGGCGCGATCACGGTGACCGCGCTCGACGCGAAGGTCCTCCCGGCGGCCGAGGCGTTCGTCGGGGGCAGCCTGGCCCACGTGACCATCGGCACGAGCAGCTGTGGTCCGAACAGCCCGGCCCCGAAGACGGTCGTCAACAACCCGCCCAAGGCGGACAACCCGCCGGCTTCGGTTCCGACCGTCGTGACCGCCGGTATGGAGAGCTACGACGACGGCAGCGCCGGACGCATCGCCCTCGTCACCCTGCTGCTCCTCGCGGCCGCCGGCGCCGGTGTGGCGACGTACGTCCGCATGCTGCGGCGTGGCTGACCGGACCTCGACAGCTGACTCGCCGCCGCGGCTCGCCGCGGCGGCGAGCGGCCTGTGGACCGCGCTGGTCGTGCTCGCCGTCGCAATGGTGGCGGCGGGGCTGTTGTGGCCCAGCGGCAGCGCCGCGGTGGAGGTGCCGCCCGGCGCCCCGCAGCGCCTCGAGCTGCCCGGGCTGAACACGAAGGCGAGGGTCGTCCCGATCCGCCTCAAGGGTGAGGTGCTCGACCCGCCGCGCAACCCGCGCGAGATCGGCTGGTGGGTCGGCAGCGCCAAGCCGGGCTCGGCGCAGGGTCAGACCGTGGTCACCGGGCACACCGTGCACACCGGTGGCGGCAGCCTCAACAAGCTCGATCACATCGAGAAGGGGCAGGAGGTCGACATCGTCACCAAGGACGGGACCTTCCAGCACCAGGTCGACTCCGTCGAGGTGCTCAGCCGCACCGAGCTGGCCGATCAGGCCCAGCGGATCTTCGGGCAGGACCACGGCGACGGCCGGCTGGTGATCATCACCTGCACCGACTGGAACGGGTCGAGCTACGACAGCAACATCGTCGTGCTCGCGCATCGGTTCAATAGCTTGCCCAAGAACAAGGAGTAGTGCCGAGTCGGCTCATCCTGACCAAACGGCCTGCCGAGTCGGCTCGTCATGACGAGCCGACTCGGCGAACGTCTCGGTCAAGATGAGCCGACTCGGCGAACGTCTCGGTCAAGATGAGCCGACTCGGCGCGGGGGTCCGGTCTAGGCGACCAGCTGGTGGAGCCGGAGCGCCAGCTGCACCTCGAGCTGGCGCTCCGGGTCCTGCCAGCCCTTGCCGAGCAGCCGGGTCACCCGCTCCAGGCGCTGGGTGACGGTGTTGACGTGCACGTGCAGCGCCGCGGCGGTGCGGGTGAGGTTGCGGTCGGCGGCGAAGTAGGCCCGCAGGGTCTCCACCAGCTTCGACCCCTTCGCGGTGTCGTAGTCGATCACCGGGCCCAGCCGCGAGGTGACGTACGCCGCCGGGTGACCGTCGGAGCCGAGCAGCAGCCCCACGAAGCCGAGGTCCTCAGCGGTGACCACCTGGCCCTCGCGCCCCAGGGTCATCGCGGCGGCCAGGCAGCGACGGGCCTCGTCGTAGCCACGCACCACGGCACCCGGGCTGCTCAGCGGCCCCGGCACCGGGCCGGCCGCGCCGACCGTCACCGGTGCTGCCGCCGACAGCCGCAGCCCGTCGACGACCAGCTCGCCGGCGGCGCGGGCGTCGCAGTCGGGGAAGATCAGCACGACCTGCCCCTGCCGCACGGCCGCGAACCCGTCGTGGGTCGCCGCGACGAACGTCGCCGCCTGACCGACCCGGGCCCGGTCGCCGGGGACGTCGGCCACCACGACGGCATAGTCCCTGGACAGGTCGGCCTGGAGCAGCCGACCACGCTCGCGCAGCGTCTCCGGGTCCGGGGTAGTGCCGGAGAGGAGCTCGTCGAGGAGCTCGCCGCGCACGCGACCCTCGGCCTCGGCGACGCTGCGGCGGAAGAGCAGCAGCAGCGCCGTCACCAGCGCCGCGCGCTCCAGGATCCGCTGGTCGCCGTCGTCCAGGTCCCCGTCCTCGCGGTCGACCTCGCGCGGGCCGAGGAGCATCGAGCCCAGCTGCTCGGCCCCGGCGAGGACCGGGGTGGCGTAGATGTCACCGCTGCCGGCGGTGCGGCTCAGGTCGAGGCTGCGCCTGGTCACGGCCGCCTCGTAGTCGGAGACGGTCTGGTCAGGGGCGCTGCTGGCGATGGTCTCGCCGTCGAGGTCCAGCACGACGACCCGGGCGCCGAGGACCTCGGCGACGCTGCGTACGACGTCGTCGACCCCGCCACCCTCGACGACGATCCGGGTGAGCCGGTCGTGGGCGTCGGCGGCACGCTCGACCGCCTCGTTGCGCGCCTGCAGCTTGCGGGTGGTGACCTCGAGCTCGGCGACCGCGGCCCGGGTCTCCTCCAGCAGCCGGGCCTTGTCGACGGCGATCGCGGCGTGGGCCGCCAGGGAGACGAGCAGCGCGCTCGCCTCGTCACCGAAGGGACGTACGGTGCGATTGGCGGCGAAGAGGACGCCGATCACCTGGGTGCCGAGCAGGAGCGGCACGCCGATGATCGCGCGGATACCCTCGCCGCTGACGGCGCCGTCGATGTCGGGGGCGTGCCGGAACCGCTCGTCGGGGATGTAGTCGGCGGTCGAGTAGGGCTTCATCGTCTGGGCGACGAGGCCGCCGAGGCCGATGCCGTAGGGGATCCGGGTCGAACGGAAGGCCGCGGTCAGGATGCCCTCGGTCACCCGCATGTACTCACCGCGGCGCTCGTCGTTGAGGGTCAGGTAGGCGACGTCGCTGTTGAGCAGCTGCCTCGCCCGGGTCACGATCGCCTGCAGCACAGCTTCCAGGTTGGTCAGCATCGCCAGGTCGTTGGCCGACTCGAACAGCGCCCCCAGCTCACCCTCGCGCCGACGGCGGGCCTCCAGGGTCGCCCTGACCTGGAGCGCGAGCCTCTTGGCGTGGTCGATCCGCTCCTGTTCCTCGGCGCTCATCCCCGCCGCTCGCGCGGCCTGCGCCGGTCTCTCGAAGTCGGCCTCGGCGGCATCCCCGGCCAGCATCTCCAGGAACGCAAACACCTCGACCGTCATGTGACCGAAGTTACACTTCTGCGCGCGCGCCGACATAGGGGATCACCACATAGTTCCCCCTGATCAGGTATGGGTCTTCGCCAGGTCCTTCGACAAGCTCAGGGCATCGCCTCCGCCGTGGTGACCGGGCGCTCGCAGACGAACCCCCGACAGACGTACGCCGCCGCCTTCCCGTCCACGGGAGTGCGGCCGCTCAGCAGCGGGATGTCGTCGCGGGCCTCGTCGGCGACGACCACCACCGCCCCCGGCTTGCGCCGAGCCGCGGCCTCGAGGGCGTCGCGGTCAGGCCCCGCGGGTCCGACGATCGCGATCTCGAGCGGCCCGTCGGCCATCGTCACCGCGGCCGCCAGCGACCAGCCGGCGAACCGCGGCGCCTTGGTCATCAGGTTGCTCGTGGCCGCGAGCGCCTCCTCGGCGGCCGTGCGGTAGCGACCCTCCCCGGTGAGCGCGTGGGCGGTGACGAGCGCGTGCACCATCGCGCTGGTGCCGCTCGGGCTGGCGTTGTCGGACGGGTCCCTGGGCCGGGTGACCAGCGCCTCCGCGTCGTCGGCGGTGTCGTAGAAGCCGCCGTCCTCGGCGCGGAAGTGGGTCAGCGCGGTGTCGAGCAGGCTCGTCGCGCGGTCGAGCCAGGTGGCATCGCCGGTCGCCTGGGTCAGGCTCAGGAACGCCGATGCGACGCAGCCGTAGTCCTCCAGGACGCCTGCGTGGGCTCCCGCGACGCCGTCGCGGCTGACGCGGAGGAGGCGGGCGGGGTGGATGTTCGTCAAGGTATGCAGACCAACCGTCGCTTCCCTCGTGGAACTCCGCACGGGATGTGTTCCTTCGGCTGCATACCTTGACGAACAGACATGCGCCCGCCACAGCAGCGCGGCCGCCGCGACCGCCGCGTCGACGTACCCCGGCTCGCCCAGCAGCAGCCCGGCATCGACCAGCCCGCTGATCGCCAGCCCGTTCCATGCCGCGACGACCTTGTCGTCGCGCGCCGGGCGCACCCGGTCCGCACGCGCCGCCAGGAGCCGCGCCTTGACCGACTCCAGCCGTTCGGTGTCCTCGGGCCGGTGCCGCAGCTGCAGGGTCGAGGCACCTTCCTCGAAGGTGCCGGCCTCGGTCACCTCGAAGACCTCCGCGGCCCAGGCCCCGTCCTCGGCGCCGAGGACGTCGACGAGCTCCGCCGGGGTCCAGACGTAGAACTTCCCCTCGACGCCCTCGCTGTCGGCGTCGAGCGCCGAGGCGAACCCGCCCTCGGCGGTGCCGAGCTCGCGGATCATCCAGTCGGCGCTCTCCCGCGCGATCCGGTCGCCGAGCTCGGTGCCGAGGCGGGCGTAGAGGCCGATCAGCTGCGCGTTGTCGTAGAGCATCTTCTCGAAGTGCGGGACGACCCAGCCGCGGTCGACGGCGTAGCGCGCGAACCCGCCGCCGATCTGGTCGTAGATGCCACCGCCGGCCATCGAGGCCACGGTCCGCGAGAGCATGTGTGAGACCCGGGAGTCCGCCCCGAGCGCCCCGGCCGCCCGTCGCAGGAACTCCAGCACCATCGACGGCGGGAACTTCGGGGCACCCCCGAACCCGCCCGCCATCGGGTCGAACTCCCCCGCCAGCGTCTCGACCGCGGCATCGACGTCCACCTGCCAGTTGCCCGCGGCCCCGGCTGCCCCGGCTGCCCCGGAGATGCTGGCCAGGTGCTGACGTACGTTCTCAGCGACCGCCCCGATCTCCGAGCGCCGCTGCGTCCACGCCTCCGAGAGCGCCTGCAGCACCTGCGTGAACGCCGGCTGCCCGTGGCGCGGCATGTCCGGGAAGTAGGTGCCGGCGAAGAACGGGTTGCCGTCGTGGTCGAGCACCACCGTCATCGGCCACCCGCCCGACCCCGTCATCGCCGTCGTCGCCGCCATGTAGACCGCATCCACATCCGGCCGCTCCTCCCGGTCGACCTTGATGTTGACGAAGTGCTCGTTCATGTACGCCGCGGTCGCCGTGTCCTCGAACGACTCGTGCGCCATCACGTGGCACCAGTGGCACGCGGCATAGCCGACCGAGAGCAGGACAGGTACGTCCCGCCGCCGCGCCTCCTCGAACGCGTCGCTCGCCCACTCCCACCAGTCGACCGGGTTCTGAGCGTGCTGGAGCAGGTACGGCGAGGTTGCAGACACGAGTCGGTTGGCCACTCCCCCAGCCTTGCACGCACACGAGCACGTGAGGCGAATACACAGAGCCGGCCGCTGCGGCAGCGGGGGTTCATCACTCGTTGGCACCGTGTTCGTCCAGCCATGCTCCACATGACGGTCGAGTCCTGTTTGCTGACTCATGCCTCACCGCTCGGGCCCGTATGCCAGCCAAGCCAGGTGCCACCGCCCCCAGCAACAGGACCCCACATGAATCAGATCAAGTTGGTCGTCGCCGGCGCAGTGGTCCTCCTGGGAGCAATCGCCTTCAGCGGACACTTCTCGCACCCCGCACCATCCGCCACCGACAAGGCGAGCGCCGCGGTCGGCAGCAGCACCCTTCGGGTCGGCGTCGAGAGCACCGAACCCGTCTACTACCAGAGCGACGGCGCGACCAGGGGCTTCGACTACGAGATGGCGCGCAGCGTCGCCGACGGCATGGGCGTCAAGGCTGAGTTCGTGCCGATGGACTTCAACGAGCTCTTCCCAGCCCTGCGCGCGGGCAAGATCGACATGATCGGGGCCGAGGTCACGCAGACGTCAGAGCTCGAGCGGGAGTTCGACTTCAGCGCGCCGTACTTCTCGACGTACGTTGCCTTCCTCACGCCCGAGGGATCGACCATCCGGACCCGCCGTGACGTCGACGGGAAGAGGATCGCGGTCGTCGACGGCGCCATCCAAGCGGCCTACCTCGAAGAGAAGTACCACGACGTGGAGATCGTCAGGGCCCCGACCGTGGGCGCTGCCGTCGAGCTGATCGAGCGAGGCGAAGCAGACGCGATGTTTCATGGCGCACCGTACGCTCAGTCGATCATCAAGAGCGCACCCATAGCCCTGGAAGAGCCGATCGTCTACCAGGTCGACGACGCCCCGATCGGGTTCGTGATCCGCTCTGGCGACCAGCGCAAGGAACAGATCGACGAAGTGCTGAAGGAAATGGTTCTCAGCGGCGAGTGGCTGAAGATCAAGACCGCCTACTTCGAGGCCGACCCGCTCTCCGACGTATTCCGTGACAAGGGCTTCTGACCCCTGCCCGCCGGGCACACGTTGCAGGACTCCAGGGGCGCACCCCTAGGGGCCGAGGAGCCCGATCGAGATCACCTGGCGGATCGCATCGCTGCGCGAGGAGACGCCCAGCTTCCGGTAGATCGAGGCGACCTGGGTGCTGACGGTGTTGCGGGAGACGAACAGCCGCTCGCCGATCTCGCCGATCGTGAGGTGGGTCTGGAGGTAGGGCAGCAGGCGCAGCTCGGCGGGGCTCAGGGGCGAGCTTCCCGCGGTGACGCGTGCTGTCGAGTCGATCCTGGCGCGCAGCCCCGCGACCTGGTCGACCAGCACTCCGAGGTCCGGCCGGCGCTGCAGCACGTCGTCGATCTCGCGCAACAGGGGCCGGGCGGACATCTGGTCGCCGCGTGCCCAGAACACCCGGGCCAGCTGGAGGCGGCTGCGCACGGCCAGGAACGGCAGGACGTACGTGCAGGAGAGACGCCCACGCATGGCCCGAGTCAGCTGCCGGTCCGTCTCAGCGAGATTCCCGTCGTGCAACCCGAGACGGGCAGCGGCGGCGAACGCGAGGACGCTCACCGCATAGTCGTGCATCCGGTGCTCCTCGACGACGGCGAGGGCGTGCGCCACCCGCTCCGCCGCCTCGTCCCAGCTTCCGCGTTCCATCGCCAGCACCGCGAGCTCGGCCTGGGCGTTGACGACGGTGTCGGTCTTGCCGAGCTCGGCTCCGACGGTGGAGCTCTCCGCGAACAGGGCGGCGGCCCGGTCGACGTCCCCCATCAGCAGCCGCGCCTCGGCGGCACCGGCCAGGGCCGTGTCGCGCCAGGGGCTCCACGGCGGTTCCTGGGCCATCGCGAAGTCGGCGTCGCGCATCATCGCCGCGGGTCCAGCCGGGCACATGGCGGCCCGCAGCATGGCGCGCGCGGACTCGAACGAGGCGGTGCCGTCCATCGGCACCCAGTCGTACTCCGCGGTCTCGGCCACCGCGGCCCAACGTTGGGCCCCCAGCGGGTCGCCGCCCAAGACACCCATCCAGGCGGCCAGAACGGCCAGGGGCGGGTGTTGCTCGATGGCCGAGTCACCGAGCGCGGACAGCCAACGCTCCACGGTCGACATCTGTCCGGCGCTGTAGGTGGGCAGCACCAGCTGCGTCGCGATCTGGACGCACCGGTCCCGCTCGGGCGTGTTCAGCAGGTGCTCGAGGGCCATCGCCGCGGACTCGTTGGCCTCGAACCAGTCGGCGGCCCGCAGGTGCAGCTTCGCGACGACCTCGGGCTCGACCCGACGCAGCTCCCCGAGCAGGAACTCGCGGTACAACGGGTGATAGCGGTACCACTCCCGCCGTCGGTCGAGCGGCAGCACGAACGAGTTGGAGCCCTCGAGCGCGAGGAGCTGATCCTGACCGTCGGCGTCCCCCGAGAGCGCGTCGCACAGCGGGCCGCTGAGCCGGTCGAGCACAGCGGTACGCCGCAGGAACCGCTGCGTCGCCTCGTCCTGCTGACGCAGCGACTCTCGGTACAGGTAGTCGGCCACGTACCGGTCGTCGCCGGAGATGGTCGACACGTCCTGCCTCGTGTCGCGAGCGATCTTCGCCACCAGGTGCAGTCCGGCCGCCCACCCCTCCGTCCGCTCGGTCACCACCATCGCCTGATCACGGGTGAGCGGCACCTGCGCCGCGGCGAAGATCTGCTCGGCACCCGTCACGTCCAGCGCGAGGTCGGACCTCAGCACGTCCAGGACCTCGTCGCAGGCGCGCAGCCGAGCCAGGTGCGGCTGCTCGATCCTGCTCGCCGACACCAGCTGCGAGCCGACGGGGACACCCGAGACGACCACGCTCAGCACATCGTGGCAGGCCGACGAGTGCAGCTCGTGCAGGTCGTCCACCATCAGCACGAAGGGCTCCGGACTTCGGCTCAGGGCGGCGGCCAGGCGCGGTGCGGCCCGCCCCAGCGGCGAGACGCCCAGACCGCTCACGTCGGCGACGACGCTCTGCTGACTCGGTATCGCCCGCACGTACGCCGAGGCGAGCAACACCAGGAGGGCGCCGGGGTCGTCGTCGAGGCGGTCCAGCGACACCCAGCCGACCGGGCGGTCCTCGGCCCGCGCCCACTGCGCCAGCAGGGTCGTCTTGCCGTAGCCGGCGGGCGCGGTGATTCCGACCGACAGTGCGCCGCGGTCCCGGGCCGCCTCGATCAGAGGGGCCCTGCTCACCAGTCTCAGCGGCGGTTCGGGAGCCGAGAGCTTGACGTCGAGCAGAACGTCGTCGAGCCCAGCAGCCGTACGCGCCGCTTCGCCACCGTCCACCTTGTGCACGCTAGGGATCCGAACGGCCGGACGTCTCACCCCTGATGGATGACTTGTAGGCACAACCGCCTCGACCCCGCGCCCGGACGTCGCCCTCAGGGTCTCGAACCGACGGAGTCTCGACCACCGTGGCAGCCCTGGGGCCCTCCGGTTTCACACAATGAGGATGATTCGCCAACGGCTCCCGGCGACCAGATTGAGATCGTCCGTTCACTTCCCGACCCGATATCGACCCCTCGTGGTCGGCGGCAATCCAAGGAGCGATCCGTCATGACCGAACAGACCCCACAAGAGGATGGGACCACCTGGCAGGCGCAGGAACCGCCGCCCAGTGGTTTGGCGACCGGCTTCATCGTGTTCGCCGGCGTGATGATGATCATGGTCGGCAGCTTCCAGGCCTTTGCCGGCCTGGTCGGGCTCTTCGAGAACGAGTTCTACGTCAAGACCCCCGAGTACCTGCTCCAGCTCGACGCCACCAGCTGGGGCTGGATCCACCTGCTGCTCGGACTGCTCGTGGCGTTCGCGGGCTTCGCCGTGCTCAACGGCATGGTCTGGGGTCGCGTCGTCGGCGTCGCCCTGGCCGGGCTGAGCGCCTTCGCCAACTTCGCGTTCCTCCCGTACTACCCGTTCTGGTCGGTGCTGATCATCGCGGTCGACGTCTTCGTCATCTGGGCGCTGACGGCCCACGGACGCGACATCACCCGCTGACCTGGCGACCGAACGACCGGCTCGGGCAGCACGACGTACGCGGCGCCCACCGGACACGGGCGCCGCAGCGGGCTCATCGTCGCACCCACAGTTCGTCCGTTCCGGGTGATGTCCGGGGCGCACCCGCCGGAAAGCCTGGGACCTGGCCTCGTTCGAAGCCACTTCCGCGACCACCGAAGGAGTGTCATGTCAGACACGACCGCTTCCGACACCCCTGTCCTCGACCTGCTCGCCACCATGACGACCGACTCCGTGGAGGCGTCGAGCCTCGACGTACAGACCATCGCCCTCGTCCGACTCGCTGCGCTCGTGGCGAGCGACGCTCCGGCCGTCTCCTACGCGTTGAACCTCGCGATCGCCGGTGAGGTCGGCCTCGACGTCGACGACGTCCGCGGGGTGCTCACCGCGATCGCACCCATCGTCGGGACGTCGCGGGTCGCAGCGGCGACCAGCCGCATCGTGGTGGCGATCGGAGTCGGTATCGAGCAGGCATCCGCGGCACTGGCCGACGACGAGCTCGACTGACGGGCGATCGACGGTACCTGGCGAGAGGACCACCACCATGTCGAACGACGCGGCCGCCACACGCGAGTTCCGAGAGCCCACCGAGGACGACCCCGTGACCACCGCGGACCGACCCTCACGAGGCCGCTCCATCGCGGCGGTGATCTGCCTGGTGCTGGCGGGGGTGTTGATGACGCCGGCCGCGGTGGCCTACTGGGGGCAGCGCACCTTGAACGACGCCGAGCGGTACGTCGAGACCGTCGGACCCCTGGTGGAGTCCCCCGAGGTGCAGGACGTGATCGCGACCCGGGTCACCGCGGCGATCCAGCAACAGGTCGACGTCGAGGCGATCCTCACCACGGTCTTCGCCGGCGTGATCGACGACGCCCCGCGCCTGGAGCGGCTGGTGGCGCCCCTCGCCGCGGCCATCAACAGTCTGGTGGAGCGCGAGGTCCGCGCGTTCATCGCCTCCGACGAGTTCGCCGACATCTGGGTCCGGGTCAACACCAGAGCCCAGCAGACCCTTCAGCGGCTCCTGAACGGCGACGACACCGGTGCCGTGTCGCTCCAGAGCGACGAGGTCGTGCTCGACGTCGACGAGGTCATCGAACGGGTCAAGGAGCGACTCGTCGCCCGGGGCCTGACCATCGTCGAGAACGTACCCATCCCCGAGACCGACCGTCAGATCGTGCTGATGGAGGCACCCCAGCTCAGGCAGGTACGCACGATCTACGCGTTCTCGAACCCGGTGGCCCAGTGGCTCCTTCCCGTCGTCGGGGTCCTGTTCCTGGCCGCCTTGGTGCTGGCCCGCCGCCGCCCGCGGATGGCGGTGTGGATCGGGGCGGTCGTGGCCGCCAACGCCCTGCTGCTGGCGCTGGTGCTGTCCATCGGGGAACAGCTGTTCATCAACGCACTGGCCGGCACCGACTTCGGACCCGCGAGCCGGATCTTCTTCGACACCCTGCTCAGCTACCTCGAGCGCGGCCAGCAGGTGGTCCTGTGGATCGGTCTGGTGATCGTGCTCGCCGGATGGTTCGCCAGCTCCAACAGGTACGGCACGGCCGCGCGTACGACCACCGGCCGGAGTCTCGAGAACCTCGGCGCCGGCCTGGCCGCCGGCGTGGGGGACGGCACCGTCGGCGGCGCGGGCCGCTGGGTCGCCGCCAACGTGGCCTGGATGCGAGTCGCCGTGGTGGTGCTGGGCGGAGTGGTCCTGCTCTGGGGCAACGAGGTCACGATGAGCCGGTTCTGGTGGTCCTTGGCCCTGGTGATCGGCCTGCTGGTCGTCCTCCAGGTTCTGGTCGGAGCCGGCCGGTCCAGGGAGCCGACCGCCTCCCTGGACCCCGGTTCGGCGACGGCGCCCTAGCCCGAGCTGTGGTGACCTCGCTCGGTCACCCCTCGCCCAACGCCCGTTCGATGACGTCGACCACCTTGGGCCGCAGGTCGCTCGCCGCGATCACCTCGTCCACCGAGCCGACCTCCACGGCGCGGTGGATGTCGTGTACGCCGTCGAACTCGGCCGCGACCTCGGCGATCTTGTCCGCCCGCAGCTGAGCACGGAGCTCGGCGAGCTCGACGACCAGCGCGCCGCGCTCGCCGTCCTCGGCATGGTCGATGCGCTCCTCGAGCTCCGCGACCCGCGGGTCGGCCGCCGCCCGCTTGGCGACCTCCGCGGCGAACACCACGGCCGCCGCGGGCGCGCCACCGAGCACCGAGGCGTACGAGCCTTCGATGGCGAGCACCGTCATCGACGGGTTCAGGTGCTTGGAGAACACCACGAACGCACCGCCGTGGTAGCGGGAGATGACGCAGAAGACGATCGGGCCCTCGAAGTTGACGACCGCGCGGCCGATCTCGGCGCCGTACTCGAGCTGCAGGTTGCGCATCGACTCCGGGGAACCGTCGAAGCCGGACAGGTTGGCGAGCACCACCAGCGGCCGGTTTCCCGACGCCGCGTTGATGGCGCGCGCGACCTTCTTCGACGACCGCGGGAACAGAGTGCCCGCGGTGTAGGTGTCCGGACCGTCGGTGGGAGGGAAGCCGGCGCGCGGCACCGGCTTGGACTCGATGCCGACCAGGCTGACCGGGTAGCCGCCGATCCGGGTGTCGACGACCACGGCGGTGTCGGCGTCGGCCATGCCGGCCCACCGCTCGAGCATCTCGTGGTCGGCGTCGGCCAACGCCCGCATCACGGTGCGGATGTCGAAGGGTCGCTTGCGGTCGGGGTTGTGCTCGGCGGAGAAGATCTCGCCGACGCTTGCGAAGTCACCCGCGTGGGGGAACGACGACACGTCGCGGTCGATCGGGTCGGCCGTCGGCGCGCGGCGCGGCCCGGTCTCGCCGGGGACCACGTAGGTGTGCTCGTAGTGCGCCATGAGCACCCGGAAGGCACCGGCCAGGTCGGGCACCCAGTACTGCGCCTGCCCGTTCGGGCCCATCACCCGGTCGTAGCCGCCGATACCGTGGTTGTCCTCGGCCGACACCCCGCCGGAGAAGTCGAGCGACTGCTTCCCGGTGAGCACCATCGCGCTGTCCGGGGTCATCACGAGGATGCCCTTGGTGTGCATCAGCATGGTCGCTTCGGCGTTCCAGTACGGCTGGGCGCCGACGTTGATCCCGGCGACGACGATGTTGATCTCGCCGCCGGCCTGGGTGAACTGGACGATCCGGCGCAGCGCGGCGGCCACCCAGTCCATGTTCTCGGTGCCGCTCGCCATCGAGATCCGGGCACCGGCCGACACCGCGAACCACTCGACCGGGACCCCCATCCGCTCGGCGAGGTCGATGGCCGCGATCACCCGGGCACACTCGGGCTCCGAGAGCGCACCGAGCGACTTGAGCGGGTCACCGCAGAGCACGACCCGGGTGATGCCCTCGGGGTAGAGCGAGCTCGGGGTGGTCACGACGGCGACGATGATGCCGGCGCTGTTGAGCCCGGGAGCACGGTCGACGGGTGCGAGCACACCGTCGGCGTCGAGGTCGTGCTCGACGACCGTGCCGCTCCCGGCCAGGGCGCGCTGGAGCTCATAGGGATAGACGAGGCCGCGGCGTCGGGCGCGCAGCACCTTGGCGGCGTACTCGTCCAGCGGGGCGAGCGGCTCGGTGGGCGGTTCGATGACGTCGGCCACGACGCCCGCACCCGGCTTGGCGTGGAAGCGGATCGCCAGCCGGTTCGAGGCGCCGCCGTCCGGCGAGGCCACACGACCCTCGGCGAGCACCTCCTCGATCCCCGTGCCCTCGCTGAGCGGGGTGATCTTGCTCTGTAGCGCGGTGATCTGGTCGAGATCCGCCTCGACGACCGGCCACACCGTCACCCAGACGTGGTTGACGTCGAGCTTGGTGCCCTCGCGGCCGCGGGCGGTGCGTACGCGGCGGATCGCCTCGAGGCAGTTCTCCACGGCACGCTCGACGTGCGGCAGCGCGATCACGCGGCCCTCCTCGTCGCGGACCACGGCGAGCTGGCGGGCCTGAGCGGCCGCGACGAGCCGGCGGTCGGCCGGGTTCGCCCGGGCGACGCACTCGTAGAGCAGGACGTCGTCGGGCGCGGCGAGCCTGGTGACGTCGAACTCGCTGAGGCGCCACAGGTTGAGCCTGCGACCGACCATCGGGTGCATCCCCCGGACCAGGGTGTCCTCGACCAGCTCGGCGGTCGGGGTGTGCGGGGCGCCGTCTGCGTGGTGGCGGTAGGTGAAGTAGTCGATCGGCTGCGGCGCGGCATGGCAGACCGCGACCGAGACGCGGCGGGCGCGGCGGGCGAACTCGTGGCCGGCGAGCATTTTGGCGAGCTCGGCCGAGGCGATGTCCGGATCGGTGGGTGCGTCGGTCCAGCGCAGGTAGATCTCGACGACGTCGTCGTGCTCGGAGGTCAGCGCCGAGGTGATGGCGGCACCGAGCTGGCCGTCGGGGTGGGCGAGCTCGCTCACGTCGCCGATGGTGGACACCACCCGGGTCGCGCCCTTGTCGTCCGTGGCGTACTCGGCGTGCGCGACCGGGCGTCCGTCGCCCTCACCATTGCCGGTGACGGTCAGATCGTGCAGGTGGTGGTCGCGGTAGTGCCGCCGGATCAGCACCTCCAACAGCGGCTCGCGCTCGGGAAGCCCGTCGACCAGCCGGTCCCGGAGGAAGCCGACCAGTGGCTCGGGCACAGCCGCCAGAGCGTCGATGCGGGCAGCCCGGTCGGGGGCGTCCGGGTCGGTGAGGGCGGCGACCTCGGCCGGTACGCCCTCCAGCACCGCGCGACGCTCGTCATCGACCAACGGCTGGTCGAACCAGCCGAACCGGACCGAACGGGCCAGGTCGCCGACCACGGCGAAGCGGCGCTGCGTGGCGCGCACCATCCGCTCGAGCAGCGCGCGGACCGCGGCGGCGTCCTCGGACGCCGGCGGCGGGTCACCGAGCCAGCGCTGCAGCACCCCGATGGCGACGTCGACGTCGGAGGGATGCTGCTGGGCGAGGAAGATGCGGAACACCGCGCGCTCGAGCTCCGGCGTACGTTCGAGGTCGGTGACCCCGTAGTGCGCGAGGACCCGCTGCAGCTTGTCACGGAAGTGGTCCGGGAGGGCACCCCGGTCGGGGTCGAGGCTGCGCAGGTAGGTGTGGAAGTACTCCCGCGAGCTGTGTACGCGCAGCTCGGTGGACGGCTCGTCACCGGCCGGGCGGTTGCGGCTGAGCTCGGCGAAGTCGGTGAACAGCGCCAGCAGGTCCATCTCGGTGCGCAGGGTGTCCGCGGGCGCACCGCTGGAGCGAGCAGCCAGGTGGGCGGCGAGCAGCGCCGGACGCTGATCCTCCTCGACGTCGTAGCCGAGCAGCAGGCTGCTCAGGTCGGCGATCGCGCCGTTGCTGCGGCCGGGCTCGGTGGTGGGTGCGGGCAGATCGAGGTCGGCCAGGCTGGCACTGCCCGCCTGCTCGCCCTCGGCAGCGCCGGTCGGCTCCAGGCGCAGCAGCGGCGCCGCGGTCTCGACCTGGCTCCCGACCCGGACCAGGAGCTCCTTGACCCGGCCGGTGAACGGCGCGGTCAGCGCGGTCTCCATCTTCATCGACTCGAGCACCAGCACCGGGTGACCGGCTTCCACCTCGTCACCGACGGCGAGCGGGGTGGCGACGACGAGCGCCGGCGCGGGCGAGCGCAACATGCCACCCTCGTCGCGGCTGACCCGGTGCATCACGTCGTCGACCTCGACCAGGTGGACGGGGCCGTGGGTGGCGGTCACCAGCCGGTAGCGGTGGCCGTCGACGGTGAGCCGGCCGTGCACCTCGTCGATCCGGTCGAGGGTGGCGGTGAGGGTGCGCCGCTCACCGCCGGCCGTGATGGTGACCTGGTAGCGGGCGGGTCCGGACTGCCGCACGGTCAGGGCGTACGTCGCCCCGCGCAGCTTGAGCTCGATCGTGCGGGCCGGGTCGTGCTGGATCTGGGGGCGGCCGCCCTGGGCCGTCTGGAGCATGCGGGCGATCTCGCCACGCTCGGCCTCGTCGTACCCCTCGATCGCGGCGGCGACGAGCGCGACGCCGGCGTGCCGGGCGGCCTGCAGGCGGCCCTCGCCGCGCACCCGGTCGATCCACCCCGTGTCGGCCCAGGCCGGGTCGCCGGTGGTGACCTCGGGCTGGTCGAGGAGGTCGAGGATGAAGCTCTTGTTGGTCGCGCCGCCGTCGATGATGACGGTGGTCTCGCCCATCGCCCGGCGCAGCCGGGCCAGGGCCTGCTCGCGGTCGGCGCCCCAGGCGATCACCTTGGCGATCATCGAGTCGAAGTCGGCCGGGATGGTGTCGCCCTCGGCCACGCCGGTGTCGACCCGGATGCCGGGGCCGGCGGGGAACTCGAGGCGGCTGATCCGCCCCGGAGCGGGTGCGAAGTCGCGGTCCGGGTCCTCGGCGTTGAGCCGGGCCTCGACCGCGTGGCCCCGCTCGGCCGGCCGGTCCCCGCTCAGCGGCACACCGGAGGCGACCTGGATCTGCAGCGCGACCAGGTCGGTGCCGGTCACGACCTCGGTGATCGGGTGCTCGACCTGGAGGCGGGTGTTGACCTCGAGGAAGGCGAAGGTCTTCTCTCCCGGGTGGTAGAGGAACTCGACGGTGCCGGCTCCGGCGTAGCCCACCGCCGTGGCGAGGCGCTCGGCGGACGACTTGAGCTCGGCGGCCTGGTCGTCGGTCAGCAGCGGGGAGGACGACTCCTCGATGACCTTCTGGTTCCGGCGCTGCACCGAGCAGTCACGTACGCCGATCGCCCAGGCGGTGCCCTGGCCGTCGGCGATCACCTGGACCTCGACGTGGCGCGCGTCGGTGACCAGCTTCTCGAGGAACACGACACCGCTGCCGAACGCCCGCTCCGCCTCGTCCCGGGTGCGCTGGTAGGCCTCGGCGAGCTCGGCGCCGGAGGTGACCTTCCGGATGCCGCGTCCGCCACCGCCGGCGGTGGCCTTGAGCATGAGCGGGTAGCCGATCTCCTCGGCGCTGGCCAGTGCCGACTCCAGGTCGTCCACTCCGCCGCGGCTCCAGGGGGCGACCGGGACACCGACCTCCTCGGCGATCAGCTTCGAGCCGATCTTGTCGCCCAGCTTCCGCATGGCCTCGGCGCTGGGACCGATGAAGGTGACGCCCAGCCGGTCGCAGAGCTCGGCGAAGGCGGGGTCCTCGGCGACGAAGCCCCAGCCGACCCAGGCGGCGTCGGCGCCGGAGGCGATCAGCGCCTGCTCGAGGACGGCGAGATCGAGGTAGGGGCGATCCGCGGCCGCACCGAGGAGATGGGCCTCGTCGGCCTCGCGGACGAACGCCGCCCCGGCGTCGACGTCGGTGTGCAGCGCGATGGTGCGGATCGTTCCAACGGATGTGTCCCGCGCGTTGAGGTCGCGGACGGCATGGATCAGACGCATGGCGGCTTCGCCGCGGTTGACGATGGCAATTCGGGAGACCTGTGGCACGGTGCAGACACTTTCATCTGGCGCCGCTCCTGTGACCGCTCGACTTCGACAGGCTTCAGCTGGATTCCTTGTCGAGTTCCTAGTGGACACCACCCACTGACACCCCCGGATCACGCGAGAGTCGTCGGTGGGGGATGGTTGTTTCCTACAACGTCCGGCGGGCGCCGTTGACCTTCTTGCGCAGCCAGGCAGGGACCCGGTCGTCGGCGCGAGGGAACGTCTCGAGATCGAGCGCGTACAGGCCCGGGTGGGCCGGCCAGCGCCAGACCGGCTCATCGTCGTAGTTGAAGACGACCTTCGTCGAGTTCCTCTCGTCCTCGCCCTCACTGCTCGCGATGGTCCAGCGCGCCGAGAACCAGGCTCCCTTATCGGGGTCGTACATCACCCGCCTGAGCTCATCGGTCAGCGCGAGGATGGTGTCGGGCGGTCGGGCGTGGGTGAGGCTGCCGTCCGGTCGGTGCACATCGATGCGGCCGGTGAAGAACATGGAGAGGTTGCGGTGGTTGAAGACCAACGTGGACCAGTCGCCCGCTACCTCGTCGGCGAGGTGGAGGGCGATCTCATCGATGAGCTGTTCCTGTCTGACCACAGGAGGAACGGTCATGCCCATCAACCTACTACCGCTGTCGACACCATTTCGAAACTCCGTTTCACGGAGCAGGAACGGAGGAGTTGTTTCCGGCACACGACGGGTCCGTGAGTTCCTCGTGACGCGGTGAACGCGGAGCGCCGCCGACGGCTAGGTTGAGGAGGTGACTCGGAACCCGCGACAGTCCCTGGACCGCTCGGTGCTGCGGCTGGGTGCCCGGGTGCGAGGTCGTGCGTCGGTCCGCCGCCCCCATCGCCGGAGCTGTCGCGGTCCCGACACCACCTCGATCCTCGCCGTCAGGCAGCCCGTCCCGCCCCGCCGTATCTGCCCGATACCCCACGAATCCGGACACCTTCCACCACACCTCGGCCGCAACCGACGGCCGCATCCGGCCCTCGGCAGTGAGGCGCTCGACCTTGGAGATGTTGAGCCGCGACCACTTCGAGCCCGGACGCCGGCGGGTGTAGCGCTGCAGGTACGTCTCCTCGTCGCCCCGGCGGCGTACGGCCGAGATCCAGCCGAAGCAGAGGCCGACGTCGACCAGCTCGTCGGAGGTCAGCGAGGCCGGCTCGACGCCCTTGCGGGTCAGGCGCAGCCACACGGCGTGGGTCTCGGGGGCGGCTGTCTCGAAGTACGCCTCGACCTCGGCCACGGTCGGCCGGTCCAGCACCGGCTCGCCGTCGATGGCCCCCACCCGGCCAATCTAGCGCCGGGTGGAGACCATCGAGGGAGCCGGCACAGATCAGCGGGGTGCGGCGTCGGCCGAGCAGTGGTAGTCGCGCGACGGCCGCTCACCGGTGACCAGATAGGTCGTCACCGCGTGGTTCGCGCAGCGGTTCTTGCCGGCCGGGTAGACGCCGTGGCCACTCTGGTCGGCGGTCACCATGGTCGCCCGCTTGCCCAGCGCCGCCCGCATCTCCCGCGCACCGGCGAGCGGTGTCGCCGGGTCGCGCAGGTTCTGCACCATCAGTACGTTGGACGGACCCTGATCGGTGATCCGGACCGGCGGTTCGGTGGGGGTCGGCCAGTACGCGCACGGTGTGATGTTGGCTCCGGCGGCGCCGAACAGCGGGTACCTGATCCGGTCGACGGCGACGTTGCGCTGGTAGGTCGCCACCGACGACGGCCAGCGGGCGTCGTTGCAGATCATGTAGTAGCGACCGGAGATGAGGTTGTCCACGTCGGTCACGGCGTCGCCGCCGGGCAGCGGTGGCGGCGGCTGGTTGGCGTCGGCCGCCTGCCAGATGCCCGCCAGCAGCGGCAGCTGGGTCGGGCCGTACAGCAGACCGAAGTTGGCCAGGTGGAACATGACCCGGTCAAAGGGGCCGTCCGGCGTCTGGATCGGCTTCTTCTCCAGCCGCTCGGCGAGCTCGAAGTACTTCGCTCGCACCTGCGCCGGTGTCTTCCCCAGGCCGTACTCGCGGTGGTTCGCCGCAGCGAAATTCGCGAAGGCCGGGAACGTGTCCTCGACGCCCTGCGACCACAGCCGGTTGCCCGCGTAGTCCCAGCCACCCGGGGCCAGGGTGCTGTCGAGCACGATCCGGTCGCTGCGCTGCGGGAACAGGGTGGTGTAGACCGCGCCCAGGTGGGTCCCCCAGGAGGCGCCGGCGTACGACAGCTTCGACTCACCCAGCGCGGCCCGGATCCGGTCCATGTCACGTGCGGTGTTGGCGGGGTTGATGTGCGGAAGCATCCAGGACGTCTTGGACGCCCGGCACTGCTGGGCGATCTGCTTGCTCACCGCTGCCTGCTCGGTCACATCGGCGGCGTCGAGCGCGTACGGCGGGATGTTCCCGGTCAGCTGCTGATCCGCGGTGAGGTCGCAGGTCGCCCGCGTGCTGCGGCCGATCCCGCGCGGGTCGAAGCCGATCACGTCGTAGCTGTCCCGGACGCTCTGCGGCAGACCCATCGCGACGAGCATGGCCGGGTAGCCCTCGCCCGCGGAGGGACCGCCGGGATTGGTCACCAGGACGCCGCGCCGCTTGTCGGGCTTCGCGCTCGCCAGCCGCGAGACCGCGATGTCGATCGTCTTGCCGTCGGGGTCGGCGTAGTCCAGGGGGACCTTCAGGGTCCCGCACTGCATCCCTTTCGGGATCCGCACCGGCGATATCTCGGCGGGGCACTTATCCCACGTGATGCTGTCCGGCGGTGCGGCCTCGGCCGCGGCTGGACCTGCCGGCGAGACCCCTGGGGCCAGTGTGGCCGCCAGCGAGACGACGGCGGCGGCGAGTGGTACCGAGATGCGTTTCATGTCTTCCTCCCGAGGATGATGTGGGGACGATGACAGTCTTCGCCGATCAGAGGGCTGGAACATCCGGCCGAAGACCATTCCCGAGGTGGCCGAAAGCACTATTGACCGGCGGGGAAAGTAGGAGTGGCGCAGATCACCACCCCTGCTGAAGACGGTGCCGCGTGAGTCGGCGACAACGGTTGGCGGTTGGGCCGCGATCGGCGAGGATGGGCCTGTGATCGACGAGCGCCCCATCAACACATGGCTGACCGACATGGACGGTGTCCTGGTGCGGGAGGAGGAGCCGATCCCGGGCGCCGCCGAGTTCCTGGCCAAGCTCACCGAGGCGTCGGTGCCGTTCATGGTGCTGACCAACAACTCGATCTACACCCCGCGGGACCTCCGGGTCCGGCTGCTCCGTTCCGGGCTCGACGTGCCCGAGAAGTCGATCTGGACCTCGGCGCTCGCGACCGCGCAGTTCCTCGCCGACCAGCGGCCCGACGGCTCCGCGTACGTCGTCGGCGAGGCCGGTCTGACCACCGCGCTGCACGAGGTCGGCTACGTGATGACCGAGACCGAGCCCGACTACGTCGTGCTCGGCGAGACCCGCACCTATTCGTTCGAGGCGATCACCCGGGCGATCCGGCTGATCGAGGGCGGCGCGCGGTTCATCGCGACCAACCCCGACCCGAGCGGGCCGAGCCCGAAGGGCACCCTCCCGGCGACCGGCTCCGTCGCGGCGCTGATCAGCGCCGCGACCAACCGGGCGCCCTACTTCATCGGCAAGCCGAACCCGCTGATGATGCGCGGCGCCCTCAACCAGCTCGAGGCCCACTCCGAGACGACGGTGATGATCGGCGACCGGATGGACACCGACATCATCAGCGGCCTCGAGGCCGGGATGCGCACCATCCTCGTCGAGACCGGGTCGACCAGGCCCGAGCAGGTCGAGACCTTCCCGTTCCGGCCGACCCGCGTGGTCGCCTCCATCGCCGACGTGCTCCCCCTGCTCGAGACTCAGTAGGGAAGCGGGCCATGGCCCGAGACGTACGTCCCGGTCAGCCCGTCCGGGCCGAGCTGTGCCATCTCGACGATGATCTCGGCACCTTCCTCGACACTCTGGGTGCCGGTGTGGCCGTTGAGGTCGGTGTCGGTGAAGCCGGGCTCGACGGCGTTGATCCGGATCGCCGGGTAGGCCTTGGCGAGCTGGATGGTGGCGGCGTTGATGGCGGCCTTGGAGGCCGGGTAGCTCAGGCCCCGGTAGAAGTAGGTGAAGCCGTCGGGGTCGCTGAGCATGCCGAGCGAGGCCAGGCCGCTGGAGACGTTGACGATGACGGGCGCCGGCGACTTCAGCAGCAGCGGGACGAAGGCCCGGGTCACCCGGAGCCCGCCGAACAGGTTGGTCTCGAAGGTGGCGCGTACGTCCTCGATGCTCTCGTCCGCGGCGGTGGGGATGGCGTTGTCGGCCAGCCGCGGCTCGACGCCGACGTTGTTGACCAGTACGTCGAGGCCGCCGTCGGCGGCGATCTGCTCGGCCGCCGCTGCGACGGAGGCGTCGTCGGTGACGTCGATGCGCACGAACCGGGCGCCGATGTAGACGGTGTGCCCGGCGGCGAGAAGGCGGCGGGCGGTCTCCTTGCCGAGGCACACCCCGGTCGTGGTCTACGACGCCGCGTGGAACCTGTTGATCGCCAACGACTCGTACGACGCGCTGATGGGCCAGACCACGACCTGGCAGGGCCGCGAGCGCAACGCGGTGTGGCGCAACTTCGTCGGCCCGGGCAGCCGGGCGGTCGCGACTCCGGCGGAGACCGAGGCGCTGCGGGCGGGGCTGGTGGCCGACCTGAGGCTCACCGCCGCCCGCTATCCCGGCGACCAGCGGCTGCGACGGCTCCTCGACGATCTGCGCGCCGCCAGCCCGCGTTTCGTGGACCTGTGGGAGAGCGCCGACCCCTCCCAGCACCATGAACCGGAGCGCCACAAGATCATCGATCATCCCGCTGTCGGGCCCGTCGCGCTCGACTGCGACACGCTCACCGTCGCCGTCGAGGACCTGCGGATCATGGTCTACACCGCCGAGCTCGGCACCGAGGACGCCGAGCGTCTGGCGCTGGCGACGGTCGTCGGCAACCAGACGCTCGAGGAGCGCTGAGGACGGCGGGCGGCTCAGTCCGCGAACTCGAACCCGGCCCGTCCCTGGTGCCGCCCGCGTTCGATCGAGAGCGCCGACCAGAACCGGCGCTGGTAATGCGACGGTGAGATGCCGAGCCGCGCGACGAACGTACGCCGCAGCGCCTCCGGGCTGCCGTACCGCGACTGCGCCGCCGCCTCGGTCACGCTCGCGCCGCTTTCGAGGCGTATCCGGGCGAGGTCGAAGCGCACCGCGGTGATGTACTCGGAGGGCGACTGGCCGAGCTCGTCGCGGAAGCGCCGGGCCAGGTGGCGCGGGCTGGCCGAGACGAGAGCGGCGAGGTCGGTCACGGTCCAGGCACGGGTGGGATCGGCGTCGACGAGATCGGTCGCCCGACGGACGATCGAGGTGGCCTGCGCGCGCGCCCGCAACGGGACCGAGTACTGCGACTGGCCGCCGGAGCGCTGGAGGTAGACGAGCAGCAGCTGGGCGACCTGGCGCGAGACGTCGGCACCGTGGTCGTCCTCGACCAGGGCGAGGGCGACGTCGATGCCGGCGGCTACACCGGCGGAGGTCCAGATGTCTCCGTCACGTACGAAGATCGCGTCGGGCTCGACCCGCACGTCCGGATATCGCCGCGCCAGCTCGGGGGCGAACTTCCAGTGTGTGGTCGCGCGCCTGCCGTCGAGCACGCCGATCTCGGCCAGCACGAACGCGCCGCTGCAGATCGAGACCACCCGCCGGGCGCGCGAAGCCAGCGACGCCACCGCCTCGGTCAGTGGGCCGCGTACGAACTCGTGGGGTGGCCGCTCGCTTCCGGGCACGACCACGGTGTCGAACTCACCCACATCGTGGGCCGAGCCGTGCACGGAGACCCGGCTGCCAGCGAGGTCACCACGTCCTCGCCATCCGGCGAGAGCAGCAGGATGTCGTAGCCGTCCACCGCCTGGTTGGCCTCGACGAAGACCTCGGCGGGACCGACGTAGTCGAGCGTCTTCACGCCGTCGAAGAGCAGGAACGCGATGCGCCGGCGGGCGCTGGATGGCCTGGACATGTCGGTCACTCCTCGTTGCGAAATACCTTGCGTACAAGGAATCTACGCGGCACTTACCTTGCGCGCAAGGGTTGTAGGGTGGACGCATGACGGAGACTCGCCACAGCCTGGAGCTGAGCGAGCAGCTGTGCTTCTCGCTCTACACCGCGCAGCGGCTCGTGACCGCGGCCTACCGACCGATCCTGGACGCCCTGGGCCTGACCTACTCCCAGTACGTCGCCATGCTCGTGCTGTGGGAGAGCTCCCCCGTCACCATGGGCGAGCTCGGTGAGCGGCTGGGCCTGGACTACGGCACCGTCACGCCGCTGGTCAAGCGCCTGGAGGCAGCCGGCCTGGTCACCCGCGAGAAGCGCCCCGAGGACCAGCGCAGCGTCAGCGTCGTGCTGACCGACGCCGGGCAGGAACTCCGCACCCGAGCCGAGGGCGTGCCCGACACGATCGCCGAGGTGATGGCACTGCAGACCGAGGAGTTCACCACTCTCAAGGACTCGCTGGACCATCTCAGCGACAACGTCGCCAAGCGCCTGCCCTGAGCGGCAGACGTAACCGCACTCAGTCGGTCAGACGCAGGTCGCCCTCGGCCCGGGGCGGCAGGTGGGAGAGGGCGGCCTGGACGAGCGCTACGCGCGCCTTGACCGTGACCGCGCGGCGAAGCCGGCCGACGTCGTCACCGATGTTGCGCTCGACGGACTCGCGGATCTGCTCCTCCGGGAAGGACGGGCGACCACCGACGGGGACGTCGACGTCGGGGAGGTCGGTGAGCACCGGGAAGATCTGGGTGCCGATGCCGTCCAGGAGCTTGAAGCGCCGGAAACGGTCGGTCTCGTCCCAGACCTTGTCGATGTCGGCACCGCCCTTGCGGAACTTCCAGCCGGAGGCCAGGACGGACTTGGCCGTCCCGGTCAGGGCCACGGTGAGCTCGTGCTCGGTCAATCGCATGAGCCAAGCATGCCCCGAACCGGTCCGGACATCTGCCCCGGGCTGATCACCGATCGATAACACCTGCCCCCGGGTATCACGCGCAGATGTCAGGCGGCGTTGAAGGTCGCCGGGTCCGGGCCGGTGCGGCCCTCGCTCTCCAGGGCGTCGATCGCGGCCAGGTCGGCGGTAGTGAGATCGAAGCCGAACACGTCGAGGTTCTGCGCGATCCGCGAGGGGGTCACCGACTTGGGGATCACGACCCGGCCCTGCTGGAGGTGCCAGCGCAGGATCACCTGGGCAGTGGTGCGGCCGAGGCGGTCGGCGATCGCGGTGATGACCGGGTTCTGGAGCATGGCGCCCTGGGCGAGCGGGCTCCACGCCTCGGTCGCGATCCCGAGCCGGTCGTCGGCAGCGACCGTCGCACGCTGCTGCAGCGCCGGGTGCAGCTCGATCTGGTTGACCGCCGGCACCGTGCCGCCCAGCCCGACGATCCGGGCCAGGTGCTCGGGCAGGAAGTTCGAGACGCCGATCGCGCGGGTGCGGCCCGCGGCGTACAGCTCCTCGAGTCCCCGCCAGGCGCCGACGTACAGGTCGCGGGCCGGGGTCGGCCAGTGGATCAGGTAGAGGTCGACCTGGTCGAGACCGAGGAGCTCCAGGCTCTTCTCGTACGCCTCGACCGGCCGCTCGTGGTCGGCGTTCCAGAGCTTCGTGGTGATGAAGAGCTCCTCGCGGGCGATGCCCGACGTCGCGAGCGCGCGGCCTACACCGGCCTCGTTGCCGTAGACCGCCGCGGTGTCGATGCTGCGGTAGCCGGCCTCGAGCGCCGCGGTCACAGCCGCCTCGGTCTCCTCGTTCGGCACCTGGAAGACGCCGTAGCCGAGCTGCGGCATCTCGATGCCGTTGTTCAGGGTGATGGTCGGGATGGTCATGAGACTTCCTTCTCTCAGGAGTTGGGATTCAGGCAGGAACAGGGACGGACGTACGCCGCTCGCCCCCGGGCGCTCGAACCGCGACCAGCAGCACGAGCAGGCCGAGCGCGGTGACCCCGGCGCCCGCCCACAGCGGCGAGGTGTAGCCGAGTCCCGCGGCGAGGGTGACGCCGCCGATCCATGCGCCGAGCGCGTTGCCGACATTGAAGGCGGCGATGTTGGCGCCGGAGGCGAGAGTGGGGGCCTTGTCGGCGTACCCCATCACCCGCATCTGCAGGGCCGGCACCGTGCCGAAGCCGACCGCGCCCATCAGGACCAGCGCGACGACGGTCAGCACCTGGCTGGTGGCGACGAGGGCGAAGGCGGCGAGGACGAGGGTCAGGGCGGCGAGCAGCACGCCGAGGGTCTTGACGACGTCTCGGTCCGCGGCGCGACCACCGACGATGTTGCCGACGAAGAGCCCGACCCCGAAGAGGACCAGCAGCAGCGGGACCGCACCGGCGGAGAACCCGCTGACCTCGGTCAGGGTGAAGGCGATGTAGGTGAACCCGCCGAACATCCCTCCGTAGCCGAGCACGGTCAGGGCGATCGAGAACCAGACCTGAGGGCTGGCGAAGGCGGCCAGCTCGGTGCGTACGGCCGGTGCGGCCGCTTCGTTGCGGCCGGTGTGGGCCGGGACCAGGAGGGCGATGCCGATGAAAGCGATGATGCCGATGACGGTGATGGCCCAGAAGGTCGAGCGCCAGCCGGCGGCTTGGCCGAGCAGGGTGCCCAGCGGCACGCCGAGGACGTTGGCCAGGGTGAGGCCGCCGAACATGAACGCGATCGCGCTGGCCTTGCGCTCCGGGGCGACCAGCTGCGCTGCGACGACAGCGCCGATGCCGAAGAAGGCGCCATGGCACAGCGCCGCGACGATCCGGCCGACCATCATCGTGGCGTAGTCGGGTGAGATCGCGGAGATCAGGTTGCCGATGATGAACAGCACCATCAGACCCAGCAGGGCGAGCTTGCGGGGCACGCGGGTGAGGGCGAGCGTCAGGGCGATCGCGCCGATCGCGACGCTGAGGGCATAGCCAGAGATGAGGTAGCCGGCGGTGGTCTCGCTGACCGCGAAGTCGGTGGAGACTTCGGGCAGCAGGCCCATGATGACGAACTCGGTGAGGCCGATGCCGAACCCTCCGATCGCGAGGGCTAGCAGTGCGACGGGCATGGATGACTCCTGAACGCGGACGGGTTGCATCTGTCGATAGTCGGCGTGCGCAGTAGTTGCACACGCGTCATATTTATAGTTGCACGCGCGCACTATCCGCGCAACTCGGGTATGCTGGAGACGTCCACGAAGGAGGACCCATGGGAATCGCTGATGACGCCGTCGAGATCCGCGCTCAGGGCTGGCGCACGCTGGCAGCCGTGCACGGACTGATCGAGGCTGCGCTCGAGAAGGCCCTGCAGCGCGAGCACGGGTTGTCGGTCGTCGAGTTCACCGTCCTCGACGCGCTCAGCCGCCAGGACGGCTGGCACATGCGCATGCAGCAGCTGGCCCGCGCCGCCGCCCTGTCCTCGTCGGCCACGACCCGCCTGGTCACGCGCCTGGAGAACCGCAATCTCCTCACCCGGATCCTGTGCGCGGACGACCGGCGCGGGATCTACACCGAGCTCACGCCCGCTGGGCGCGCCCTGCTGCAGAAGGCCCGCCCGCTGCACGACGAGGTGCTGCGCACGGCGCTGGACGAGGCCGCCGAGATCCCCGAGCTGGCACCGCTCGTGCACGCGCTCGGGTCACTGGCACCTGCCTGACGAAGCTGGCACAGAAGCCAGCGGGCTCCGCTCGTAGCTAGCCAGCGCCGCTCCGGGCGAGGTCGCCGCGAGGCGAACGAAAATTCGTTCACAGTCGCGGGGCGAACGAACTTTCACTCGCCACCACGGGGCGAACGAACTTTCATTCACCACCACGGGGCGAACGAATTTTCATTCACCACCACCGAGCGAACGAAAATTCACTCACCCATCGCAGGTGAAGGAATTTTCGTTCATCCCACTCTGGGCGACCCCCGCTCCGGGACCGGCGAGACAAACGAGCGCCGTCCGGAGATCAGCCCAGCCAGCCGTTGCGCCGAGCAGCGAGGGCGGCCTCGGTCTTGTTGCGGGTGCCGGTCTTGCCGATGGCCGCGGAGAGATAGTTGCGCACCGTGCTCGGTGAGAGGAAGAGCCGACCGGCGATGTCGGCGATGCTCGACCCGTCCTCGGAGGCCGCGAGCACGTCCCGCTCCCGCGCGGTGAGCGGGTTCGGGGCGGCCCGGAGCGTGGCGGCGGCGAGCGCCGGGTCGAGCACGGTCTCGCCGCGCAGCACCCGGCGGATCGCGTCGGCCAGCTCCTCGACCGGCCCGTCCTTGACCAGGAACCCGACCGCGCCCGCGGCCATCGCCTCGCGAACATAGCCGGGCCGGGAGAACGTCGTCAGGATCATCACCCGGCACCCCGGCAGCCGCGCGGCCAGCTCCCGCGCGGCCTCGATCCCGCTGATGCCGGGCAGCTCGATGTCGAGCAGGGCCACGTCCGGGCGCACCTCGAGAGCGGTCGGCACGATCTCGGTGCCGGTCCCGACCTGGGCGACCACCTCGAGGTCGTCCTCGAGCCCCAGCAGCACGGCCAGCGCGCCGCGCATCATCGCCTGGTCCTCAGCGAGCAGGATCCGGATCACGAGGCCGGCACCCTCGCCTCGAGACGGAACCCGTCGTCCCCAGGACGTACGTCGAGGCGACCGTCGACCGCCCGCAGCCGCTGCCTCAGGCCATCGAGCCCGCCCGACCTCTCGCCGGGACCGCCCGGGCCCACCGGACCACCGATCCCGTCATCGACCACGGCGAGCCGGAGCTCGCCGCCGTCCTCGGTGAGCTCGAAGCGGCAGGTCGCCGCCCCGGAGTGACGCAGCACGTTCGTGGCCCCCTCGCGCACCACCCAGGCCAGTGCCTGGCCGGCGATGTCGGGCACCTCTGACGGGGCTGCGCTCACGGACGTACGGATCCCGGCGGCATCGAGCGCGCGCCGCGCGCCGTCGAGCTCCTCGGCGAGGGAGAGCGTCTTCATCTGGTCGACGGCGGCGCGGACGTCGGTCAGAGCGGCGCGCCCGACCTCCTCGATGTCGGCGGCGTGCGCGGCGGCCGCCTCCGGATCGCGGGGCGCCAGGCGGCGTACGGCCTGGGCCTTGACGACCATCACGCTCAACGTGTGGCCGAGCAGGTCGTGCAGGTCGCGGGACATCCGGGCCCGCTCCTCGGCCACCGCCACCCGGGCCAGCTCCTCCCGGGTGCGGCGGAGCTGCTCGACCGCCTCGATGAGGCGCAGGAACGAGGTGGTCGTCACCCCGCTGAGGAGTACGCCGCCGACACTGATCAGGTAGGCGTCACCGATGCCCTCGATGACCGCGATCGAGACCGCGACCCCGACCGTGGCCGCGCCGATGGCAAGCACCAGGCGCCAGCCGTGCAGGACCGCCGGGGAGACGATCGCCAGCACTCCCCAGATCGTCTGCCAGCCCTCACCCTGGATCGCGGCGAGCACGATCAGGGCGACGAGGACCGGCAGCAGGACACGGACCCGGCCGGTGATCACGAGGGCGACCGCGGCGGCGCCGAGAGCCAGCACCAGCGCCACCTGGCCGACGGCCACGAGCACGTCGCCGGAGAGGTTGAGCAGCGGGAAGAGCAGCAGCACCGGCAGCCACACCAGCACGACGCCGTGTCGCTGGAGGTGACACCACAGGCTGGACACGACGCTCACCCTAGCGTCGGCGCAGACCGGCGATGACGACAACCGCCACCACCACGTGCAGGCTGGCCAGCCCGAGGCCGGCGGCCAGGGTGAGCGCGCTGGTCGGCGTGATGAGGGAGAGCACGGCGATCCCGGCGGCGAGGATGGTCCACCGCCGCGTCCCACGCTCGGAACGGCCCTCCCACCAGCGCAGCAACGCACCGCCGACCAGTGCGATCAGCAGGCTGCTCACGATCACCGAGGCGACCCCGATCTGCTGGCTGCCGCTGCCCGACTTCACCTCGAGGTCGACTCCCCCGGCCTGACTCCACAGCAGCCACACCACCGTCGCCGCCCCGGCGGCCACCGCCGCCACTGCGCCGATCCGGCGCCAGCCGACCCGGGTGCGCTGCGCGGTCTCGTTCGTCACGGTTGTCATGCGATCTCTCCTTCTCCACCACCCACCGTGGGTGGTGTCTCCAGACTCGCGTTTCGAGGCACCCAGGCGTCAGATCTGATTGTCCGGACCCGACGGTGACAATTGTCAGTGGCGCATGTGCCTATCGTGGAGGCATGCGAATCGCCATCGTCGGCGGCCACGGCAAGGTCGCCCTGCATCTTCATCCGCTCCTCGCCGCCGCGGGCCACACCCCGGTCGCGCTCGTACGCAGCGAGAGCTACCGAGCCGAGCTCGAGGCCCTCCGGGCCGAGGTCGGCCTGCTCGACATCGAGAACCAGGACGCCGACGGGTTCGCCGCTGCCTTCTCCGGCTGCGACGCGGTGGTCTTCGCCGCCGGCGGCGGCCCCGACGGCAACAAGGAGCGCAAGCGCACCGTCGACCTGGAGGGCTCGACGAAGTCGATCGCGGGCGCGAAGGCCGCCGGTATCCGGCGCTTCGTGCAGATCTCGGCGATCGGCGTCGACGATCCGGTCTCGGCCGACGCCGGCGAGGTCTGGAAGGCCTACGTCGAGGCCAAGCGCGACGCCGACATCGCCCTGCGCGACAGCGATCTGGAGTGGACCATCCTGCGTCCCGGTGGCCTCACCGACGAGCCCGGGACCGGCCGGGTGAAGCTGGCCCCCAAGCTCGAGCGCGGCACCATCCCGCGCGCCGACGTGGCCGCGGTCATCGCCGCGGTCATCGACGACGACGCCACCGTGGGCAAGCAGTGGGAGGTCGTCTCCGGCGACGCCTCGATCGACGAGGCCATCGCCGCCGTCCTCTGAGCCCGGCTCAGCGCAGACCCAGCAGACCCTTGACGTACGCCGCCTGGCCGATGTGCTGGGCGGCGTCGTCGACGACGCTGACCAGCCGCACGGCAGTGGTGACCGGCGGGTCCCAGTGCTCGTCGATGACGCGTGCGAGATCCTCCTCGCTCAGCGAGTCGACCAGCTCGATCGTGGCCGCATGGACGGCCTGGTAGTAGCCGGTCAGCAGCGTCGGGTCCTCCAGCCGAAAGGCGCCGACCTCCTCGGCGGTCTGGCCGTATCCCATCGCGCGCGGCCGATAGGGCAGCCCGAACCGCTCCACCCAGCCGTCGCGAGCCCACACCTCGTCGGTGCCGGCGAGCGGCGCGATCTGGGCGTCCTCCATCCGGGCGATGTGCCACAGGGTCCAGGCGATCGAGTTCGCCCGGTCGTAGGGCCGCCACAGCAGGTCATCGACCGAGAGGCCGTCGATGATCTCGGGAAGGGTCTCCGCGATCCGGCCGAAGCCGTCCGCGAGCAGTCGCTGGGGCCAGGTTTCGCTCATGCCTTCCGTTCTACACCGTCGGCCTCGGCCGTGTCCGGAAGGTGGCCGCGGGCCTCGCTCCACATCCGGGTCACGATGTCGGCGGCCGGCTCGGCGGTCGCGCGTGCTGCTGCCTGACCGGCCCAGTGGTTGGCCCGGTCCAGGGGCGCCTCGGCAGCAGGGTCGGGCGTGCCCTTGCGCCACCGGGCGACCAGCCTGCGCTGGTGCGGGTAGGGCGCGGGCGAAGGCGCACCCGGTGCCTCCCAGGAGCGCACATAGGGAGTCGGGGCGGCACGGCCGAGGCGGCCGGAGTAGGCCCGGGTGGCGACCGTGTCCTCCGGCGCGAGGCCGTCCAGGGAGGACGCCCAGGCGTCGGCGATCCCCGTCTCCGGCGACCGCAGCAGCGCGGTGCCGACCTGCACGGCGCTCGCCCCGAGGGTCAGCGCGGCGGCAACGGCACGCCCGTCGGCGATCGCGCCGGCAGCGATGACCGGTACGTCGACCCCGTCGGCGATGTGCGGCAGCAGCGCGAAGAGCCCCACGGCAGTACGCTCCGCCGTCCCGGGTTCGAAGACGCCACGGTGCCCGCCGGCCTCGAGACCCTGCGCGACGATGGCGTCGGCACCAGCCTCCTGCGCGGCCCGCGCCTCGGCCAGGGTCGTGGCGCACGCGAACCAGGCGATCCCGGCCTGATGCAGACGGTCGACGTAGTCCGCCGGGAAGAGCCCCATGATCGAGGAGACCGCCCTCGGCCGGGCGGCGAGCATCGCCTCGCACTGCTCCTCGAACGACGGCGCAGGCGGCTGCTCGGGGCCCGGCGTACCGAACCGGGCCAGGAACTCCTCCGCCGCCGAGATCCTCGCGGGGTCGTCGTCGGCCGGGTCGGGGATCCAGATGTTCAGCTGGAACGGACCCGCCGACATCGACCGGAACTCGGCGGCCCACGCCGCGATCCGATCCGGCGGGTCGAGCACCACCCCCGCCGCGCCCATCCCGCCTGCGTCGGCGACCGCGGCCGCCGACGCCGGCGGGCAGGCACCCGCCATCGGCGCCTGAAGGATCGGCATCGAGAGGCCGTACGCCTCACAGAACTCCTGAGCACGTCGTCGAGCGGTCACCCCGCCAGGCTAGTCCTTGACCAGTCCGTCGCGACCCCAACGGGGCGTCGGTCCCGGGTCGCCGAGATCGGTCCCCGGTGGGTCCTGGGAGACGTCCTTGGCGATCGCGGTACCCCACTCGAAGTAGGCCATCAACGTCTTGTGCAGGTCCGGCTGCGCGGCCAGGACCTCCTCGATCGCGGCATGCATGAGCTCGAGCCAGCGCTGCCGGTGCTCCTCGCGGATCCCGAGACCGAGGTGGACCTTCAGCAGGGCTTGATGGCCACCGAGCCCGGCGGTGAAGTCGGCGGGGCCACCGAAGATCTCACCCAGCCAGATCGCCACCCGCTCGACATGGGTGGGTGTGAAGTTCGCGAACACCGGCGCGAGTAGCTCGTCGGCAAGCACCCTTTCGTAGAACGCGTCACTCAACCGGCGTAGCGCGGGCCCGCCGCCGAGGTCGTCGTACAAGGTCATGATTCACCATCACGTGCGACACCGAGATGTGCAACGAAATACTTGTGGCGACCTGTGGTCCCGCAGGGCAGGATCGGCCGCATGCGCACACTCATCTACTCAGCGTTCGTGTCCCTCGACGGCGTCGTCGACTCGCCCGGCGGCGGCTCCTCGTCCGAGCAGCACCGCAGCGCCGGCTGGACGTTCCAGGACATCGAGTTCCTCCCGGAGGCCTACGCCATCAAGGGCAGCGAGATGGAGGAGGCCGGCGCGATGATGTTCGGCCGCCGCAGCTATGAGGCCTTCGCGCCGATCTGGCCCGACATCGAGGACTTCACGGTGGTCAAGGAGATCCCGAAGTACGTCGTCTCCACTTCCCTCGGCGACGACGCCCTGGTCGAGGGATGGGGTCCGCAGACCATCCTGAGGTCGCTGGCGGAGGTCGAGGAGCTCAAGCAGGGCGACGGCGGCCCGATCCTGGTCGCCGGCAGCGCCGAGCTCGCCCGCAACCTCTCCGACGCCGGCCTGATCGACCGCTACCACCTGCTCGTCTTCCCGGTCGTCCTCGGCGCCGGGAAGTCGATGTGGAGCGAGACCGACAAGGACAAGCAGCGGCTCGAGCTGGTCGAGTCGGAGGCCTACACCAACGGCATCCTCAAGCTCGTCTACGACGTCGCCCGCTGATCCCGATCAGGGACAGCGCGCGTAGAGGCGACGCGACCCGGTCCCGTACGCCGCGGGATCGGTGAACGCGCAGCCGTAGTCGGGTGCGGCGACGGCTGCCCGGTCGAGCACCTTGTCGCCGACCGGGCGCTCGCCGTGCTCGACCCAGCCGACGAGGTCGCCCCAGGCGGTCGCGGCCTCGGTGGGACTGAACTCGCAGTGCCCGGCCGAGCGGATCGCGCGCTGCACGACCAGCCCACCGCGGTGGTGCCGGTTCACCTCGCGCAGATAGATCTGTTCCAGCGAGAACGGCACGAACATGTCGCCGAGGTTGTGCAGGCTCACCACCGGGGCGGTGGGACGGCCGGAGATCCGAGACGGGGCGTTGAGCCGGTGGCTGTAGCGGCCGGCCGGGTCGACGGGATCGATCCGCTCGATCTCGGCGTCGAGGTCGACCGGCGAGCTCGGCGTGTAGACGGTGTCCCGGTTGGTCGCGACCCGGCCGATGTTGAAACCGAGCGTGCCACCGTCGTCCACCGACGGCAGCGTGAACAGGAAGTCCTTCCACTGCCCGAAGGCTGCGGCCGCGCCCGGCCGTGGACCACCGCTGCGCTCGATGGTCATCGCCCGCAGCTGCTCCCCCTCGGGAGTGAGGGTGCCGCCGAGCCCGAGTCGCTCCTTGATCAGCGGGACGTCGACGCTCTGGTAGTTCTCGTCGTAGGGGTAGGCGTCGTGCCCGGCGAGCGCCTGCGCGCCCAGGTTGTAGTCGACGAAGAAGTCGAAGAGCTCGACGTCCCCCAGCTGCCCGCACATCGGCAGCGCCCCGTCGTAGAAGCCCGGATACTGCTCCAGCGAGCGCCCGATCACGTGCCCGCCCATCGACACCCCGGTCACATACGTGCGGCTCGCGCGGCGTGGCAGCAGCTTCGAGGCGTACGTCGCGAGGTCCCGGGTCGAGCGCACCCCGGCGCCCACGTCGTAACCGTTGGTCGAGTAGCTCGACGCCGCCCAGGCGTAGCCCTGCTCGAGGAACGTACGCCGCAGCCCGAAGCCCGGTGTCTCCGGCGTCAGCGTGTAACTGAGCCCGCGGTAGCCGTGGGCCCACATCACCAGCTCGCCGTTCCAGTCCGCCGGCACCTCGAGGATGTACGCGGCGTGCTCGTGCACCCCCTGGCGCACCGTGGTCGTCTGCCCGTCCACGACGATCGGCGCCACCGGCGGGTTGCTGATCGTGTAGCCGGGCAGCGGCTGGTCACCAGGTGGTTCGGGGTCGGCGACGGCCTGGCCCGTGGAGGCGACCAGAGCGGAAGCGATCAGGAGCAGGGCGAGGAGAGCGGCCGACGCACGGGGCATGTCTCCGAGAGTAGGACTCGCTGTGACTGGCGTCACAGGAACAGCGCACGACGTGCCTCGTGCAGTGCGCACAACGCCTCAGCGGCCGACGGCCTTCCGGATCGCACCGAACGCCGCCTGGCCGACACCCTTGATGCCCGCCGCGATGAACGTCGTCCAGTCGAAGTAGTCGCGCCAGAGCACGATCTTGCCGTCGCGCACCTCGAAGGTCCCGCACACCCAGAACTCGGCGGAGACGGCACCGCGGCTGAGCACGTCGATGCGCTCGGTGAGCACCACCGGGCCGTTGGCCGCGATGTTGATCATCCGGACCTCGAAGCCGGTGGTGTACTTCCCCATGATCCGCAGCTGGCGCCCGACCTCGGACAGGCCGCGGGCCGGCGGGAGGGGCACGTTCTGGTAGGTGACGTCGTCGGCGCACAGCGCCAGCGCCACGTCGACGTCGCCGGTCTCGAGCGCGGCGAGGAACTGCTCGACGATCTGGATCTCGGTCATGCGGCCACGTTATCGCTGTTCAGCGGCCAGCGTCGGGCTCAGGACCAGACAGTCCTGACGGTGCAGGGCCGGGTCGTCGAGAAGCACCTCGACGGCGACCCTGTCGCTGGGCACCCGCCGTAGCGCGGTCGAGTCCTTCTCCTTGACGAACACGCCGCGGGTCCGAGCCAGCTCGGCGAGGTAGCCACGGTCCATGTGCTCGATCTCGAGCATCAGCGCCCAGTGCTTCGTGTCTTCCAGGGACCTGGCGGCACCGTCGACCACCTCGCGCTCGAAGCCCTCGACGTCCACCTTCACGCAGAACGACCGCCCCGAGCCGCCGAGCACCTCGTCGAGTGTGGTGACCTCGACCTCTCGGACCTGCCAGCGCGCCGAGCCGTCGTGACGCTCGTCGTGCAGCGACGACGTCCCCGACCAGGTCCGGTCGACCGCGAACCGGGCGGTGCCGGACCTGTCGGCGACGGCCTGTGAGCGCAGGTCGATCGTGATCCCGCGGGCGTCGAGGGTCTTGCGCAGGACCTTGTGCAGCGACGTGTTCGGCTCGAACCCGATCAGCTCTGCCTCCGCCGGGATCTCCACCCCGACGAGCATCTCGCCGTAGTTCACGCCGATGTCGATCATGGTGCACCACTCGTGCAGCCCGAGCGCCACCCGCCACAGCTCGAGCGAGCCACGGATGATCCGCCCCTTGTTGGCGATCAGGCCCAGAGCCCGCGGATCGGTCGGCCTCACATAGATCCGATGGCCCTCTTCGGTCGTCGCGTACGCCATCTCGAGCACCTTCGCGTTGGAGTCTTCCAGCCCAGCCGCCATTGGCTGTCGCCGAACCCTAAGGCGGCTACCGAAACGGCAGCCGAACCCTGGGCGACGCGGACCGGACCACGAGCGAGAGGTACGTCCCTGACCGGGCCGTCGGCCATCAGGACTGGATGATCGCCTGCACGACGGTCCACAGCCCGACCAGAGCGAAGTAGGCCACCAGAAGGATCCCGACCACGCTGAGGAAGATCTGGGTCTGCCGAGTCACGTGAGCGACCCTACGCCACCGGCCGGCGGTTCAACCGCCGCGCGCTCAGGTCAGGAGACCTGCTCGACCAGGTTCGCGGCGTACTCCTCGATGGTGTTGCCGTCCTGGAACTGCTTTCCGTCGAGCAGGATGGTCGGGGTGCCCTGGACACCGTCGGCAGCGGCCGCCTTGGTGGCGGCGTCGGCCCAGGCCTTGCCGTCGAGGCTCTCGATGCGGTCCTTGACGGCCGACTCCTCGGCACCGGCCTCGACGGCCAGATCGACGAGGTCGGCGGCCTTCGGGAAGGGGCCGGACTCGCTGGGCTGGTTCTCGAAGAGCAGGTCGTGGAACTTCTTGGCGACCTCGTCACCGGCCTCCTCCTGGACGACCGCGAAGGCCGAGGTGGCGAGCTCGGAGTAGGGGCCGACCTGATCGAGGAGCACGAACGGGCGGTAGTCGACCTGGACCTTGCCGTCGGCGGCCAGCTCGGCAAGATCGTCGCGGGAGGCGGCCTCGAAATCACCGCAGTAGGGGCACAGGAAGTCCTCGTAGATGACGACCTTGTGGGGCGCGTCGTCGGGTCCGATGACCAGGCCGTGCTCGCTGCTGCCAGCCTCGACCGCGGTGACCTCGCTGTCACCGGACCGGTTCAGGCTGAACCAGACGAGGCCACCGATGATCACCGCGATCGCGGCGACGATCGCCACGACGGTGAGGATCGACTTGCGGGCCTGCTTCTTGCGCAGCGCCTCCAGCTCCGCGGCGGCCTTGGCAGCGCGGGCCTCACGCTTGTCCTTGCGCGAGGGGCTGCTGGCTGAATCCGTGCTCATGGAGCCAACATAAGCCGGTCTCCTGAGCGCAGGCTGAAACCACGCCATGGGAACCGTTATCACATCGTCGCCTAACCCGCCGTGAAGCCGTTGACCAGCGGCGTTATGGTGCTCTGCGTGGCTTCACTGAACGAACGTCTGGTCTGGATCGACTGCGAGATGACCGGGTTGTCCCTCGAGAACGACGCGCTCATCGAGGTGGCGGCCCTCGTCACCGACTTCGATCTCAACGTGCTCGGCGACGGGGTCGACATCATCATCAAACCCCCGGCCGAGGCGCTGGAGCAGATGGACGACTTCGTGCGCGACATGCACACCAAGTCCGGCCTGCTGGTCGAGCTCGAGAACGGTGTGCCGATGCGCGAGGCGGAGGAGCAGGTCCTGGCGTACGTCTGGGAGCACTGCGGCAAGGACTCCCGGCCGCCTCTGGGCGGCAACACGGTGGCCACCGACCGCAACTTCCTGGCCCGCGACATGCCCGAGCTCGAGGGGTTCCTGCACTACCGCAACGTCGACGTCTCCTCGATCAAGGAGCTGTCGCGCCGCTGGTTCCCGCGCACCTACTTCTCGGCTCCCCCCAAGCGCGGCAACCACCGCGCCCTGGCCGACATCCAGGAGTCGATCGAGGAGCTTCGCTACTACCGCGAGGCGGTCTTCGTCCCGATGCCCGGCCCCGACTCGGACACCGCCAAGGAGATCGCCGGCCGGCACGGTGCCTCGATCACGGGCCTGATCGATCCGGCCGAGGCCCCCGATTCCACAGATCAGACCTGATTCCCCTATGATTCTTGCTGGTTCGGACATGCGCTGTCCGGGCCGATGGTGGGCGTAGCTCAGCTGGTAGAGCATCGCGTTGTGGTCGCGAGGGTCGCGGGTTCAAGCCCCGTCGCTCACCCCATCAGAGCGAGGTTCAAACACCGACCGGAGTCGGGTTTGAACCTCGCTCTTCTTTTATCCGTGCGCCATCGAGACGCGGGCCGGCGCGCCGTGCTCGAGGGCGACCCAGAGCGCACCGTCCGGCCCGGGAACGATGATCGTCGGACCTGAGTCGGCCGCCAGCGGGAAGGTGGCCGGGGGTTCTCACGGGACGAGGCGGCCGATCTCGCTCCCTTGGATTCCCGGAGATATCTGACTAAAGTCAGATATATGACAGTGGACACCTCGGTGATGCGCAAGTTCAACATGAGCTACGTCCGTCGGGTGGGAGCCCTCGAGGACTCCTTCCTCGGCAGCGGACTCCCCTACGGCACCGCCCGCATCCTCTACGAGATCGGGCTCGGCGCGGGGACCGTCCAGGAACTGAGGATCCGCCTCGGCGGCCTGGACTCCGGCTACGTCAGCCGGATGCTGCGGACCCTGGAGACCAAGGGGTACGTCACGGTGAAGCCCGATCCTGCCGACGGCCGGCGTCGCCTGGTGGAGCTCACCGAGGACGGCATCAAGCAGTGGGACGACCTCGAGCGCCGGTCGGAGGAGCGCGCCCATCAGCTGCTCGACCCGCTGACACCGCGGCAGCGCGACCGCCTCAACGAGGCCCTGGCGACGGCCGACCTGCTGGTGCGGGCCGCATCGATCACCATCGAGCAGGTCGACCCGCGCGACCCGATGGCGCAGGAGGCGATGGGCCACTACTTCGCCGAGATCGGCGACCGGTTCGGGTTCACCGTCGGCGACGAGGGCTTCGGCGACGACCCGTCGCTGCGGCCGCCCCACGGCACCTTCTTCGTCGCCGCCAGCGACGGCGCCCCGGTCGCCTCCGGCGCGGTGCGCGAGTTCGAAGACACCGCCGAGATCAAGCGGATGTGGGTCGACCCCGCCTGGCGCGGCGCCGGCCTCGGCTCACGCCTGTTGCGCCACCTCGAGGCCGAGGCGCTGCGGCTCGGGCACCGGGTCGTACGTCTCGACACCCGCGACGTCCTCAGCGAGGCGATCGGGATGTACGAGCGGGCCGGCTACGAGCGCATCGACCGCTACAACGACAACCCCCACGCCACCCACTTCTTCCGCAAGGAGCTGGGCTGAATGCTCACCGAGGCAACTCGGTGAGCGCTTGCCTCCTTCGCGGAATTCCACGAGGGAGGCGACCCTCCACCGAGCTACCTCGGTGAACATCCGCCCGCTTCCGCCACCGCGTAGAGCTCCAGCGGCGCGAGGGGCGGCTGGGCGGTGGGGCGGGCGACTGCGGCGGCGCCGACCGCGCAGGCCGTACGCAGTGCCTGCTCGTCCGGGGCACCGGCCAGGATCGCGAGGGTGAGGGCCGCGGAGAAGGCGTCGCCGGCACCGACGGTGTTGACCACGGTCGCGACCGCGGCGGCGGGTACGCGGGCGGTCTCGGCGCCCTCGGCGATCATGGCCGCACCCGCAGCGCCGTAGGTCACCGCGACCCGCCGGGCCGCGCGCAGCTCGGGCATGGCGGCGTACTCGGTCTCGTTGACGATGAACAGGTCCACTCGCTCGACGAGGTCCTCCGGGAGCCGCCGCGCCGGGGCCGCGTTGAGCGCGACGAACCCCGGCGCCCGCGTGACCACGGCCCGGACCACGTCCAGGGGCAGCTCGAGCTGCATCAGCACCGCGTCCCCGGTCCCGACTGCGATCCCACCGGCATCGACCAGCGCATTGGCACCGCTGCAGACCACGAGCTGGTTCTCCCCCGCCTCGTCGACGGCGATCAGGGCGGTCCCGGTCGGCGAGTCGACCGTCGCGATGTCCCCCACATCGACGCCGGCGTTCCGGATGGCCTCGACCGCCCACACGCCGTCGGCGTCGGAGCCGACCGCACCGACCATCCGCACCCGCGCCCCCAGCCGGCTCGCGGCGACGGCCTGGTTGGCGCCCTTCCCACCGACGTCACGGCGGAGCCGGCCGCCCCCGACGGTCTCCCCGGCCGCGGGCAGCCGCTCGACGAGCGCCGTCAGGTCGACGTTGATGCTGCCGACGACGACCAGGGCCTGTGGCTGGCGCACCGACATCAGGAGCGGACGATGCCGATGCAGGAGTAGGGCAGGCCGGAGATCCGCTCCAGCGGCACCTCGCGCGCCTCGGCCAGCTTCTTGACCGGGCCCAGGTCGGCGTCGCGCGCCGGGTCGACCAGGATCTTCGCCGGCTCGCCGTGCAGCAGCAGCCGGACGGTCTCGTCGACACCGGCCCGGACCAGGCCGACGTCGCCGTCCGCGAACCTCTCGGCGACCTCCTCGACCGCGTCCCAGCCCACCCAGGTGGGCGTGTGGTCGCCGCCGAGGTGGGCACCGAGGTCGAGCATCACCTTGGTGCGCACGATCGGGAAGCGGGCCGCGACGGTGTCGATGAACTTCTTGGACACGTCGGCCGCGGCCAGATCGGCGTGGAACACCGCACCGTGGAAGTCGTTGGGACCGACCCGGTCGTCGTCGATGACGGGGCGCGAGACGAGGCCGGAGACGGTCGAGCCGAGGCAGGCCGACGGGATCAGGTAGTCCTCGCGGGTGCCGTAGACCGCGACGCTCCGGCCCGGGTCGGCGAGGACCGCGAGCTCCGGGGAGAACGGCGAGGCCAGATGGGCGTCGAGCGTCGAGTTGGCCTTCTCGACCGAGGCCGCCAGCTCCCGGGCGATCGCACCGGTGCCGGTCCACCCGTCGACGAACATCACCCGGGCGGGGTCGTGATGCGCGGCCAGATAGGCGAGCGCGGTCTGGTCGATGCCACGCCCGTGGATCATCGAGATCGCGTAGTGGGGCAGGTCGATGCCGTGCACGCGCTGCGCCCAGCGCCGCATCAGGACCCCGATCGGAGTGCCGGAACGCACCAGGGAGACCAGCACGGCATCCTGCCCGCGCCGGGCCAGCACCTGCTCGGTGACCAGGCCGATCGCGTACGCGACCCGCTGCGCCGATGCGGTCAGGGCTTCGTCGAAGAGCTCCCGGTATGCCTCCGCGTGCTCCGCGGCCGGAGCCTTCGCCGCGTCCTCGGACAGATCCTTGAGCAGCCAGGCGACGTCGTCGCGGTCGTAGGACCCGAAGGCCGGCCCACGGAGCGGATCGGGCAGCTGCCGGGCCGGCTGGTCGTGGCGCGGTTCTGGGGCGTACGCCGGGATGGTCACCACCACGACCCGCGGTGCGAGCCGGGCGAGCTGGTCGACCAGGCCGCCGTCCTCGTGCAGCGCGGGGGTGTCTGCCGGCTCGTCGACCACGAGCACGATCGTCTCGAAGGCGCCCTCACGCAGGTTGTAGGCGAAGCGCGGCCCGTCGCCGTCATCGGGTGCGTCGTGGGACGGGAAGGTGATCGCGGTGCGGATCGCGTAGCCCGGGTCGTCGACGTCGAGCACCGGCGACCGGGTGGTCGTCGAGAAGGTGATCTCGTGGCGACGGCCCTCGGCCGCACGCCGGTCCGCCAGGGCGGAGGCGATCCGCAGCGGTGCGTACATCAGCTCCTCGGTGCCGAGGACGTGCACCGGGCCGTCGGGGATGCGGCCGGCGACGGCCGCGGCGGTCACCGTGACGGCCGACTCGTAGGAACCGGAGGCGCTGGTCGCGAAGCCGTGGCGGCCACCTTCCGGGACGGCGCGTGGCCAGGTCGCGACGACCTGGACGACCTCGCCGCGCGGACGCCGGCTCGGCTCGACGCCAGCCAGCTGACGGAGGCTCTCCACGTTGTCGATGAGCCGGTTGCCGTGGTCGGCGAGATCCTTGGGCAGCTCGATCTCGCCGCTCGCCAGCGAGACCACGTCCAAGGTCGCGCGCAGCCGCTTGATCGAGCGCTCCATCCGGCCCCGGTCGGCCTCCGAGCGCAGGTCGACGAGCGCGGCCACGACGTAGTGCTTGTGCGGGAACTTCTTGTGCAGCGCCCGGATGGTGTTGACGACGGTCTTGCCGGTGATGACCTCGTCGTCGACCAGCACCAGGGTCTGGGCGCGGGCGAGGAAGGCGGGGTCGGCGGGGAGCAGCCGATGGGCGGTCGCGTGCGAGTGCTCCTCGTAGAAGTCGGCGACGGACTCGATGCCGTCGACGACCCGGCGAGTGGAGTGCAGGTAGGGCGCCCCGATGGCGTCGGCGACGAGATGACCGAGCGCGGTCGCGGTCTCGGCGTAGCCGAGGACCACCGCGTCACCGGTGACCGCGGCGCGCGCCTTGGCCCCCAGACGCAGCCCGGCGTCGGTCACCAGACGCGGGTCGGTCGGGACGTGCTTGCCGAGGACGGAGGAGACGAGGAGCTGTGCGCGGCGGGGGTTGCGTCGCACCGCCAGACCCACCAGATCGGTGAGCATCATCCCGCTCGGCGCCTCGGTCGTTCGCAGGCGCACGCCCAGACGTTCGGCCACCCAGGTGCCCGACCAGCCGCTCGCTTCGTCTCTCACAGGTGACATTCTCCCCCAATGTTCCTCATCTGACTCAACCGCACCTAGTGCACCCATGTCCACTGCGGAGCCCGTCCTGACGAGGCCTGACATCCAGAATGAGAACACGTTCTTGTCGAATGTGACATGGAGCACTAGGTTCCGCACATGTCACGTCGCTCGGGAAGCTTCGCCATCGTTGCCGCCGCGGCGGCTGTGCTCGCGTTCGGGACCTCGCTGCTGAGTCCGGTCGGACCGGCCGGGGCGGCCCCGGCCGAGGAGACCCCGCGCCTGTCTCGCGAGGGACGCTGGCTGGTCGACCAGTACGGCCGAACCGTGCTGGTGCACGGCCAGAACCTGGTCTGGAAGCACGATCCGTACGTCCCGCCCGACTCGGCCGAGGGCTTCACGGCGGCCGATGCGGAATGGCTCGCGGAGCACGGGTTCAACGGCGCCCGGATCGGCACCCTGTGGGCCGGCGTGACCCCGGACGCCCCCGGTGAGGTCGACGAGGACTACCTCGACGACTGGCAGCGGGTGATCGACCTGCTCGCCGACGAGGGCATCTGGATGCAGTACGACTTCCATCAGGACATGTGGCACGAGACGTACGGCGGCGAGGGCGTGCCCGACTGGGCGGCGAAGCGACCGGCGCCCTACAACCTGCATCCGCCGATCAAGCTGTCCTTCCCGGCAACCTACCTCACCCCCGAGCTGGCCACCGTCTACGACAACTTCTGGGCCAACAAGAACGGTGTACAGGACGGCTGGGCCGCGGCCTCGGGCGCGGTCGCGCAACGGTGGGGCGACCAGCCCTACTCGATGGGCTACGACCTCATCAACGAGCCGTGGGCGGGCCGGGAGTGGCTCTCCTGCCCGATCACCGGGTGCAAGAGCTCCTACCGCGACGAGTTCCAGCCGGCGTACGAGCGGGCGACGGCGGCGATCCGCGAGTCCGATCCCGACGGCATCGTCTGGTACGAGTCGCAGCTGCTCGCCAACCAGGTCCCCAACTCGAGCTTCGGGCCGGCGAACGACGACCAGGTCGGCTACTCCTGGCACAGCTACTGCCCCTTCGGCTATCTCGACTCCCAGGGCATCCCGATCGGGGTCAGCGGCTGCAAGGACTACGACGAGACCCACAACACCAAGGCGCTCGAGCAGGCCGAGACGATGGGCGCGACCAACCTGATGTCGGAGTTCGGCGCGACCGACAACACCGAGCTGCTGGCCATCGACACCGCCTCGGCCGACGACCACTTCACCTCCTGGATGCACTGGGCCTACAAGCACTGGGACGACCCGACCACCGCCGACGGCGCCCAGGGCATGTTCGCCGACGACGCCGATCTCTCGACGGTGAAGGCCGAGAAGCTGCGTACGCTGGTCCGCACCTATCCGCAGGCCACCGCCGGCACCCCGGTCGACCTCGCCTTCGACCCCGCCACCGGCGCGTTCAGCTACACCTACGAGCCGAACCCGGACATCGAGGAGCCGACCGAGATCTTCGTCAGCCCGCTCCATTACCCCTCCGGGGCGGACATCGCCGTCGAGGGCGGCCGGGTCGTCGGCGAGGCCGAGCACAACCGGATCCTGGTCGAGGCGAGTGGAACGGAACCGGTGACGGTCACGATTGACTAAGGTGGCTGTGCCCGCTCGTCGGTCCAGCCATCGGAGGATCACTTGTCCGTCTCGCTCGCCAAGGGACAGTCGGTCTCGCTCACCACAGGTGACGGCAGCAGCATGACGCACGTACGGATCGCGCTCGGTTGGGACGCGGTCAGACAGGGTCTCTTCGGCGGGTTCCGCGGGGCCGACGTCGACATGGACGCCTCCGCGATCCTCTACGACGCGGCCGGCTCCCACGTCGACCAGGCCTGGTTCCGGCAGCTGAAGTCGAGGGACGGCGCCGTCGTCCACACCGGCGATAACCGCACCGGTGCAGGTGAGGGCGACGACGAGTCGATCATCCTCCACCTCGACCGGGTGCCTCCCGAGGTCGCCCAGATCGTGTTCACGATCAACTCCTTCACCGGGCAGAGCTTCGCCCAGATCCAGAACGCGTTCTGCCGTCTCGTCGACGAGAACACCCACACCGAGATCGCCCGCTTCGACCTGAGCCAGACCGGGCCGCACACCGCGGAGATCATGGCCAAGGTCAGCCGCCACGACGGCGGCTGGGCGATGACCGCGCTCGGCGAGATCGGCAACGGCCGTACGTTCCAGGACCTGCTGCCCTCGATCGCCCCGACGCTGTGATCTCTGGGGGACCTCAGCCGAGTGAGCCGAGCGCCGCCAGGATCGGGGTGGTCGGTGCCGGCGGATGGTGGCTCGGGCGGCGTCGCCGGCCGCGAGAAACTAGCGCTTCAGCTTCTTGATCTCGTCCTTGGCCGCCTGCTGGGCGATCGCCTCGGCCTGGGCCTCCTCGCCGAAGACACCCTCGACCTTGGCCTTCTCGACCTTCTTGAACTGACGCAGCATGCTCCACGCGATCACCGCGACGGCGACGCAGAGCGCGATGAAGATGCCGAAGGCGGTCCAGCCCGCGACCACGTCCTCATCCTGCGGCGGGGTGGGCTCAGGAGCGGGCTGAGAGGTGTGGAACGACTGCGTCGTCGCGAGGGTCGTCATCGGAAGGCCGGACATGGGAACATTGTCTCACCCTCGCCTGAGAACGGCTCAGGCGGTGATGACCTGGCCGAAGCTGATCTCGCGACCGACCGCGGCCTTGCCCTCGTCGTCGGCGGTGGAGACGTCGAGACCGGCGAACAGGTCGGTCTCCTCGCGCCTCGCCGCCTCGGGCACCGGCACGTAGGAGGTCACCAGCTCGAAGTCTTCGGTCGGCCACGCCTCCTTCTCGATCTCCCGCGGCACCGCGAACCAGGGGCCGTCCGGGTCGATCTGGGTGGCGTGCGCGAGCAGCGCCTGGTCGCGTACGCCGAAGAACTCCGCACACTCCACCTTCGTGGTGACCCGCTCGTCCCACCCCGGGTCCGGCTTCCAGTCCTGGAGGCGCTCCTCGTACGGCGAGCTGAGCCCGTGGCTCTTCATCGCCTCGTGCAGGGCGAGCGTGCGCGGGTAGTTGAAGGTGTGGCTGTAGTAGAGCTTCAGCGGCTGCCACGGCTCGCCCGCGTCCGGGAACAGGTCGGGGTCGCCCGCCGCCCGGAACGCCTCCACCGAGACCCGGTGGCACATGATGTGGTCCGGGTGCGGATAGCCCCCGTTCTCGTCGTACGTCGTGACCACGTGCGGCCGGAAGGAGCGAATGATCTCGACGAGCCGGCGGGTGCTCACCTCGAGCGGGGTCCGGCCGAAGGAGCCCTCGGGGAGCAGGGACCAGTCCTTGGCCGCCATGTCCTTGACCTGCATGAACTCCTCGACCCAACCGGAGTCGACGAAGCCGAGCCAGTCCTGCTTGATGCCGAGGATGTCGCGGGCGCGATGCATCTCCTCGCGGCGGATCTCGTGGATGTTCTCCAGGATCCCGGGGCGTTCCATCTTCGGGTTGAGGATGTCGCCCCGCTCGCCGCCCGTACACGTCGCGACATGGACGTCGACACCTTCGGCGACGTACTTCGCGGTGATCCCCGCGCCCTTGCTCGACTCGTCGTCGGGGTGCGCGTGCACGTGCATCAGGCGGAACACCTGCTGGAGCTGCTCTGGCATGAGTTCAATCCTAACCACGCCTCGTCTCACGGATCGGTTACCCGCTCCCAGTCCGCGGACAACTTTGGGGGTAGGGCGGCAGGACGGATGTGCGGTCTGCTTCGGCGGGATGGGACCATGTTTTCCGTGAGCACGCCTTCAGCCGAAGATTCCCGCATCGCGGCCCGCTACGGCCGCGGCCCGCGCCGTCGTCCGGGCGTACTCATCATCGGGCTGGCCCTCGCCCTGGTCGCGATCATCGGCTGGTTCGGTTGGGCGCTGTGGCTGGCCCTGCACCCCGAGGTCTCCTCCGGGCTGGAGACGTGGGAGGCCGTCAGCGAGAACGAGGTCGAGGTGACCTTCGTCGTACGCCTCCACGACAAGGACGCGAAGCCCGTCTGCACCGTCGAGGCCGAGGACGACCAGGAGGAGAAGGTCGGCCACCTCGAGTTCACCGCCACCGAGGGGCGCCAGACGATCACCATCCCGACCGAGCGCCGCGCGCTGCGGGTCGAGTGGGGTGACTGCACGGTCGAGTGACCGTGCAGCGCACCCGCACGCGGGTCAGCCGGTGAAGACCTCGGTCTTCAGGATCTCGACCTTGAGCGGCCCGCGAGGACCCTCGTAGGTCACGGTGTCACCGGCGCTGGCGCCGATGAGGGCAGCGCCGATGGGCGAGGCGGCCGAGGAGATCTCGACCCCGCCCGCGTAGTCCTTCATCTCGATCGAGGCGATGAGGCGGGTCTCGGCCTCGTCGTCGTCATCACCCTCGAACTTGAAGGTGACCAGCTTGCCGACCGAGACCATACCGTCGTCCTCGGGGACGGTGGTGTCGGCCTTGCGCAGCAGGGCCTCGAGCTGCTGGATCTGGCCCTCGAGCTTGCCCTGCTCCTCGCGGGCGGCGTGGTAGCCGCCGTTCTCCTTGAGGTCGCCTTCGTCACGGGCGGAGCTGATCTCGGCAAGGATCTCCTGGCGTCGGGGGCCCTTCAGGTATTCCAACTCCGCGGTGAGCTTGTCGAATGCACCCTTGCTGAGCCAGATAGTGGCAGCCGTGGTCTCGGTCGACTGAGTCATAGCGAGTTACTCCTGATGGGTAGTGAATAGGTAAGGGGCGCCGGTCAACCCCCATTCACCGGCGCCTTTTCTCCCTGCTGTGCGGGCGTGTTTCACCCAGCTGAACGTTCCGCGGGAGATTGTCAGAAGGTTCAGTTTAACAAGGCAACCACACCCGAAGACAGTTCGCGACCGAAACGTTGCGCATTCCGACCTCGGGACCGTTCCACGGAACGTCAGGGTGTGGCCTCAGGGCGTGGTCGCGGGATATCCCTTGCTGCGCAGCTGTTCGAGCACTCGCTCGGCGTGGGTCTGACCCCGGGTCTCCAGCTGGAGCTGCACGCCGACCTCGGCGAGCCGCAGTCCGGGGTTGGTGCGCGAGTGCACCACCTCCATGACGTTGGCTCCGGTGTCGCCGATCACCGACAGCAAGGTGGCCAGCGCACCGGGCTGATCGGGGATCGTCACCGCGACCGGCAGGTAGCGCCCGGCCAGCGTCATGCCGTGCTGGATCACCTTGCCGAGCAGGAGCGGGTCGATGTTGCCGCCCGAGAGCACCACCACGACTGGTCCCTCGAAAGCCTCGGGCGCGTCCATCAGGGCGGCTACGCCGACAGCGCCGGCGGGCTCGACGACCAGCTTGGCCCGCTCGGCGAGCGCCAGCAGCGCGCTCGAGATCGCCTCCTCCGAGACCGTACGGATCTCGTCGACGTAGGTCTGGATCATCGGGAAGTTGGTCTCCCCCGGCAGGCCGACCGCGATGCCGTCGGCCATCGTCGGCATCTTGTCTAGCCGGATCGGGCGGCCCTCGCGCAGCGAGACCGGGTAGGCGGCGGCTGTCTCGGCCTGCACGCCGACCACCTTCACGTCGGGGTGCTTCGCCTTGATCGCGAGCGCCGCACCCGCGAGCAGGCCACCACCGCCGAGCGGGATGACGACCGTCTTCACGTCCGGCGCCTGCTCGAGGATCTCGAGCCCGATCGTGCCCTGCCCGGCGACGACGTCGGGGTGGTCGAAGGGGTGGATCATCACGGCGCCGGTGCGCTCGGCGAAGGCCATCGCGGCCTCGAGGCACTGGTCGACGTACTGCCCCTCGAAGATCACCTCCGCGCCGTAGGCGCGGGTGGCCTTCTCCTTCGGGATCGGCGCGCCCTCGGGCATGAACACGGTGGACGGGATGCCGAGAGTGGTCGCCGCCAGCGCGACACCCTGGGCGTGGTTGCCCGCGCTCGCGGCCACCACCCCGTTCCTGCGCTGCTCCTCGGGCAGTCGGGCGATGCGTACGAAGGCTCCGCGGGCCTTGAAGGAGCCCGTACGCTGCAGGTTCTCGCACTTGAGGATGACCGTGTCGCCGATCATGTCGGTGAGCCAGCGGGCCCCCTGGACGGGCGTCTCGGTGATGTGGTCGCGCAGCAGCTCGCGGGCCTCGACGATGTCGACGTACGTCGGCTGACCAGTCGTCGGCTGACCATGCATGTCAGGCACTGCCTGCTCCTGGGCTCGGTCGGGGTGGGGAGGTCGGGCCGCCGGCCGACAACGGGGGTGGCGGCGACGTCGGCGCCTGAGCCGCTGCCTGGGCGGGGGCGGTGGCGGTGGCGGTCAGGTGGTTGACGACCGCATTGAGGGCGGCCACCAGCGGCACCGCCACCAGCGCACCGGCCACGCCACCCAGGACGATGCCGGTCGCGACCGCCAGGATGACGCCGAGCGGGTGGACCCGGACCCAGCGACCGAGCAGGAACGGCTGCAGGCCGTGGGCCTCGAGCTGCTGGACCAGGATCACGCCGCCGAGCATCAGCAACGCCGTCACCGGACCCTGGGAGACGAGCGCGACGAGCACGGCGACCGCGCCGGCGACCGTCGCCCCGATCAGCGGCACGAACGAGCTCAGGAAGACGAGCACGCCGATCGCCACCACGAACGGGACCTGCAGGGCCGCGGCGATGATCATGATGCCGACCGCGTCGACCGCGGCCACGATGACCGTGGCCCGGGTGAACTGGGTCAGCGAGACCCAGGCGACCCGGCCCGAGCTGTCCATCCGGCTGCGGGCAGCCCGCGGCGCGAGCCGGACCAGCCAGCTCCAGATCCGCTCGCCCTCGGCGCAGAAGAAGTAGGTGGAGAAGAGCACGATGAACAGACCGGCGAAGACATCGAGGGCGACCCCGCCGACCTCGCTGACCCGGGAGAACGGGTTGGAGGCGTACGCCGCCGCCCAGTCCTCCAGGGTGGTCTGAACCGTGTTGAGCCAGGTGTCGATCTGGGTCTCGCTCGCGTTGAACGGGCCGTTGATCAGCCAGTCGCGGATCTCGTCGAGCGCCTTGACGGTCTGCCCGGCGAGGTCGTTGAAGCCGTTGGCGACCTGGGTGCCGGCGAAGCTCAGCATGGCGATGACCACGACGAGCACGCCGATCACGACGAAGAGTGCCGAGACGCTCCGCCGCAGACCTATCCGGGCCAGGCCGTTGACGATCGGGGAGACGAGCGCGGCGATCAGCAGCGCGATGACCACCGGGACCACGACGATGCTGAGGAAGCCCAGCGCACGGACGATGAGGTAGCCGGCGGCGACGATCACCAGGAACCGCCAGGCCCACTGCGCGGAGAGCTCGACGCCGTAGGGGACGTCGGTGCGGCTCACGGCCTTGGGCGCGGTCAACGGCTCGGGCGCTGCCAGCTGCTCCTGTCGTTCCTCGCGCAGGCGCTCGAACTGGTTGACGAGGCGCAGGGCGAAGTTCTCCGCCGACTCGCGGGCCTCCGCGGCGGCCTCCTTGGCCACTTCGGCGGACTCCCGCGCGTCGGCATCCTCCTGGGCGTGACGCTGGGCCTCACGCGCCTCGCGGTTGCGTCTGAACGCGCCTGTCATCCGCTCGAAGCCATCCCTCGCGGTCGACTTCTCGCCCCCGGGTGCATCCCCCTGATCCGTCACCTGACAGAGGCTACCGGGAGGGTGCGAGGTGGGTCGCAAGGTGCCGCGCCGTCGCGGGGTGCGAGCGCGCGAGCAGGCCGACCGCGGCGAGCACGTAGTCGCTGTCGACCGCCCGCAGCGGCCCCTCCGGGAGCTGCCATCCCCCGCGCGCCGACCAGCGCATCACCCGCCCCTCGATGCCTCGGCGCCCGTGCCTGAGCACGCCGCCGGAGCCGATCACCACGCCGACCCGGCGCAGGTCGGTGCCGGTGCGCTCGATCACCTTGCCGCTCGGGGACAGGACGACCCGCGACCGTCCCGCGTGCCGCTGCAGCGCCGTGGAGATCGCGATCCTCGCCAGGAGCTCGTCGATGTCCCTGTCCTGCTCGGTGCGCGGCAGCCAGCCGGGGTGGTTGTGCCGATGCTCGACCTCCCCGGAGAGATCCGACTCGGCGAGGCTCGGGTCGGAGTGGTCGGCCGCGGCGAGCGTCGTGGTCGCCGACCAGCGCATGCCCAGATCGCCCTCGACGGTCCGGGTCACCGGGGTGACGGCGACGACCTCCTCGCGTACGTGCTCAGCCTCGGGGTCGGGGCGGACCACGCTGTGCACGTCGGTCGTGGCGCCGCCGACGTCGACGACGACCACGTCCTCGCCGAGCACCTCGGCCAGCGTCTCGACCCCCTGGAGCACGACATCGGGGGTCGCCCCCTGGACGATCCGCCGGAAGTCGGCCCGGCTGCTGAGGTTCTTGCCGCCGATCACGTGCTCGAGGAACATCTCCCGGACCGCCGCTCGGGCGCTCTCGGGGGCGAGCACACCGATCTTGGGAACGACGTTCTCGGCGACAATGACGTCGAGGCCCACCTTGGTGTTTGCCATATACCCGGCGGCTTGATCAACAACCGCGTTGTTGCCAGCAACTACCACCGGGCCGTGCCATACGCCGGAGCGTGTTGCCGCTGCCAGTTCCTCCGCGCCCTGGAGCAACGCCTCCCCGTTGCCTCCATCCGTTCCTCCCGTGAGCAGCACAAGGTCCGGCTTTGTCGCTCCGAGGGTGCGGCGAAGTGCGCTTCTGGCGTCAGGTGAGGCCATCGAGACGACCGCGACGACCTTGCCCCCGCTGGACAGCGCCACCCGCCGCCCGGCCTCGGCGGTCACCAGCTCCTCGTTGCCGACCACCGCGATCCGCAGCCCGCCGCCCGCCGAGGAACAGGCGAGGATCTCGGCCTCGGCCGCCCGGGGGTCCTGCTGGGCGAGGGCCGCCAAGCAGGTGTCGTACGCCTCCATCACCTCGTGCAGCGACGTCGGCGCGCTCGAGGAGCCGAGGACCTCGCCGGTGGCGAGGTCGACGTGGAGCGCCTTGGTCCAGGTGGAGCCGAAGTCGACGCAGACGGCGGTCTGGGACGCCTCAGCTCTGGTCAAGAGCCTGCTCGAGGTCCGCGACCAGGTCCTCGGCGTACTCGATCCCGACGGAGAGCCGCACCAGGTCGGCCGGCACCTCGAGGTCGGTGCCCGCGACCGACGCGTGCGTCATCCGGCCCGGGTGCTCGATCAGGCTCTCGACACCGCCGAGCGACTCGCCCAGCGTGAAGATCTTGGTGCGCTCGCACACCGCGAGCGCAGCGGCCTCGCCGCCCTCGACGCGGAAGGAGATCATCCCGCCGAAGCGCTTCATCTGCTTCTGCGCGACCGTGTGGCCGGGGTGGGTCTCCAGACCCGGGTAGATGACCTCGCCGACCTTCGGGTGCGAGGTCAGGAAGTCGGCGACGCGCTCGGCGTTGTCGCAGTGGCGGTCCATGCGTACGGCCAGGGTCTTGAGGCCGCGCAGCGTCAGCCAGGCACCGAACGGGTCGGCGATCGCACCGGCCGCGTTCTGCAGGTAGCCGATCTTCTCGGCGATCTCGAGGTCGCGGACGACCACGGCGCCACCGACGACGTCGGAGTGGCCACCGACGTACTTCGTCGTGGAGTGCACCACGACGTCGGCGCCGAGGGTGAGCGGCTGCTGCAGGTAGGGGCTGGCGAAGGTGTTGTCGACGACCAGCCGGGCGCCGGCCTCGTGGGCGACGGTGGCCAGCGCGGAGATGTCGGCGATGTTGAGCAGCGGGTTGGTCGGCGTCTCGACCCAGACCACCTTGGTCTTGCCCGGCTGGATCGCGGCGGCGACCGCGTCGACGTCGGCGACCTGCGCGGGGGTGTGCGCGATCCCCCACTGGCTCTCGACCTTGTCGATCAGCCTGTGGGTGCCGCCGTAGGCGTCGTCGGGGATGACCATGTGGTCACCGGGCCGCATCAGGCTGCGGATCAGGGTGTCCTCGGCGGCCAGGCCGGAGGCGAAGGCGAACCCCTTCTCGCCCTCCTCGACCGCCGCCAGCGCGCCCTCGAGCGCGGTGCGGGTCGGGTTGGCGGAGCGGCTGTACTCATAGCCGTTGCGCAGGCCGCCGACGCCGTCCTGCTTGTAGGTCGTGGTGGCGTAGATCGGCGGGATCACCGCACCCGTCGTCGGGTCGGGCTCGTAGCCCGCGTGGATCGCCTTGGTCTCGAATCCGGCCTTGCCGAGGTGCTGCTGCTCGCTCACGGTCCGAGCCTACGTCCGATCTCGTCGCCCGGGCCATCCGGGAACGTTCGCGCGTCGAACTGTGTTGGAGACTGGTAGACAACCCGACCAATGGAGGTTCCGCATGTTCGGCCGACCGACTCAGCTCTTCCCCGAGGACCGCACGCTCGCCGGCCGCGACCAGGCCCTCTTCGACCTGCCCGCGAAGCACCGCGTCCTGGGGACGCCGCTGCTCGCCTCCCCCGAGGACGGCACCGCGCCGGAGGGGTCCGAGGTGGCGTACTTCGGTCTCGGCTGTTTCTGGGGCGCCGAGGAGATCTTCTGGCAGACGCCGGGGGTCTACTCGACCGCGGTCGGCTACCAGGGCGGCACCACGGCCAACCCGACCTACGAGGAGGTCTGCAGCGGCCGGACCAACCACACCGAGGCTGTCCGGGTCGTCTTCGATCCCGCCGTGGTCTCCTACGGCGACCTCGTCAAGAAGTTCTTCGAGGTCCACGACCCGACGCAGGGGATGCGGCAGGGCAACGATGTCGGTACGCAGTACCGCTCGGCGCTCTACTACGTCTCCGACGCGCAGCGGGAGACCGCTGAGGAGCTGACCAAGGTCTACGGCGACGAGATCGCCCGGCGGGGCTACGGCGAGATCACCACCGAGATCCGCGAGGTCCCGACCTTCTACGCCGCCGAGCCCGCCCACCAGCAGTACCTGGACCGCGTGCCCAACGGCTACCGCTGCCACGCCAACACGGGCATCGCCTTCCCCGCGAGAGCCTGAGGTCAGGTCAGCGGCAGATACATCACGTGGAGGCCGACCCGGCCGTGCGACGTGGAGTCGAACGCGTCCGGGACGGTCCCGATGATCTCGAAGCCGAGCGACTGCCACAGGCGTACGGCGGTGGTATTGGTCTCCACGACGGCATTGAACTGGATGCCGCGGAAGCCCTGGTCACGGTGCCAGCTGACGCAGTAGTCGGCGAGGGCGCGGCCCACGCCCTTGCCGCGGGCGTTCGGCGAGACCATGAACGAGGCGGTGCCGATGTGGCTGCCCCGGCCCGGGCGGTTGGGGCCCATCTTCGCGCTGCCCAGAACGTGCTCATTCTCGGCGTCACCCTCGACCGCGACGACGACGTGGTCGTACATCCACAGCTCCCTGGCCTCCTCGGACGCGAGGCCCTCGGGGTAGGCGTAGGTCTCCCCCGCTGCCACGATCTCGGACCAGAACGGGTAGATCTGCGGCCAGTCCTCGGCCGTCGCTTCGCGGATCTGCACGTGGCAGACGGTATCCGGCACAAGCTCGATCGCTGAAACGGTTTCCTTGAACTGAAACACGTTCTAGATTGTGGGGCATGCCCCGAACCGATCCGCAGAAGCCGCTCAGAGTCGTCGTCTGGTCCACCGGGACGGTGGGACGTCATGCCATCGCGGGCGTCGATGCCCATCCCGACCTGGAGCTGGTCGGGGTCTGGACCTCGACACCGGCGAAGGCGGGGGTCGATGCCGGTGAGCTGGCGGGGCTTGGACGGTCCCTGGGAGTTCTTGCGACGACGTCGCGCGACGAGCTGCTCGCGCTCGCCCCGGACTGCGTCGTCCACGCGGCGATGACCGACGACCGGGTCTTCGAGGCGATCGAAGACCTGACCGGGCTGATCCGGGACGGGGTCAACGTCGTCTCCTCCGGGCCGGTGATCCTGGTCCACCCGCAGGGCACGTTGCCGGACGAGATGATCTCCGGGATCGACGGTGCCGGGCGGGAGGGCGGTGCGTCGCTGCACGTCAACGGCATCGACCCGGGGTTCGCCAACGACGTCCTGCCGCTCGCGATGACGTCGCTGTCGCAGCGGATCGACCATCTTCGGGTCAGCGAGATCGCCGACTACTCGACGTACTTCCAGCCCGTCGTGATGAAGGATCTCTTCGGCTTCGGGGGCTCGCTGGAGGACAAGCCGTTCCTGTGGGAGCCGGGGGTCCTGAGCACCGCCTGGGGTCCCGTCGTCCGGGTCCTCGCCGCCGGTCTCGGGGTGACGCTCGACGAGCCGCTCGTCGAGCACGTCGAGCGCCGACCGGCGGTCAAGGACACCAAGACCGTGTCCGTCGACATCGCCGAGGGCACCCAGGGATCCGTACGTTTCACCGTGACCGGCACCGTCGACGGGATCCCCCGCATCACTCTCGAGCACGTCACCCGCACCGACGCCGGGTCCGACCCCGACTGGCCGGTCCCGGCGACCGGCGACGGCTGCTACCGCATCGAGATCACCGGCGAGCCGTCGATGACCGTCGAGTTCAGCCATCACGGCGAGCACGGCGACCACAACGTCTCCGGGATGATCGTCACGGCCCAGCGTCTGGTCAACGCCATCCCCGCCGTCGTAGCCGCCGCCCCCGGCCTGGTGAGCCCCCTCGACCTCCCCCTGATCACCGGCCGCGGCCTCGTCTCAGCCGAGTAGGTGGTTGTGGACGCCGAGACCGCACTTGTGGCGGCCGAGACCGCAGAAGGTGCGAGCGAGCCTTCAGTTCTGGCGATCACCACACGTACCGACTCGGCTCCCACAACTGCAGTCTCGGCCCACCATTTCCACCGAGTCGCCCACCACAACTACGGATTCGGCCGTCGGTTCTACAGATTCGGCGCGACTGAGGAGACAGCATGAGCATTCTTGAACGTTTCGAGCTGACCGGCCACGTGGCGGTGGTGACGGGGGCGGGGCGCGGGATCGGGGCGGCGACGGCGGTGGCACTGGCAGAGGCCGGGGCGGACGTGGTGATCGCTTCCCGGACCGAGCGCCAGCTCCAGGCAGTTGCCGAAAGGATCGAGGCGGCGGGTCGGCAGGCGCTGGTGGTGCCGGCGGACCTGGCCGACACGGTGGCGACGGCGGGGCTGGCGGAGCAGGCGTACGAGGAGTTCGGGCGTCTCGACATCGTGGTCAACAACGTGGGAGGGACGATCCCGAACACATTCCTCGACACCGACGAGGGCTACCTCGAGGAGGCCTTCCACTTCAACGTGACCACGGCCCACGCGCTGACGCGGGCGGCGGTTCCGTACCTGGTGAAGAGCCCGGACGGGCAGCAGTCGGTGGTGTCGATCAGCTCGATGATGGGGCGTACTGCGGAGAGGGGCTATCTGGCCTACGGCACCGCCAAGGCGGCGCTGGCGCACTGGACGCGGCTGGCGGCCACCGACCTGGCGCCGCGGATCCGGGTCAACGGCATCTTCGTCGGCTCGGTGCGTACGAGTGCCCTCGAGTTCGTGGCGGGCGACGACGCCATGCGCGGCGAGATCGAGGCGAAGACGCCGCTCGGACGCATCGGGGAGGCGGAGGACATCGCTGCGGCGGCCGTATACCTGACCTCGCGGGCCGGGCAGTTCGTCACCGGAAAGCTGCTCGAGGTCGACGGCGGCACCGAGGCGCCGACGCTGGACCTCAAGCTTCCCGACGCGATGTCCTGAGCCTGTCGAAGGGTCGGCGTCTAGCCGCCCGGGCCCTGGACCGCGACGTCCTTGTGCCAGGACTCGGTGATGTAGTCGGTCACCCAGCCCATCGACTTGTAGAGCCCGTCGGCCCCGGTGGGGCTGTCGGCGTCGACCTCGAGCGAGACCCGGTCACGACCGCGCTCGATCGCGTCGCCGATGACCGCGTAGAGCAGCCCCTTGGCCACCCCGCGGCCGCGGGCGTTGCGGTTGACGCCGATGTACTCCACGTACGTCCCCTCGACCCCGGCCGCGTTGGCGGGCAGCACCGAGGCGACCAGCGAGCCGGCGGGCAGCTCGCCCTCAGGGGTATCGACGTAGGCGAGCCACCAGTGGTCCCAGCGGTGGCCGGGGTCCTCGCGGAGGCGCTGTACGAACTCCGGGAAGCTCTCCCGGTAGGAGTTGAAGTGGTCCTGGAAGGACTCCTCCAGGGTCTGGTGGACCGTCTGCAGGTCGGCCGCGACGGGCATCCCGTTCTCGTGTGTCTCGACCGGGCGGATCGTCACGCCCTCGCGCAGCGGGGGCACCGTCTCGTCGGGCAGGACCGGCCGGCTCATGTGCAGCCAGGTGCGCTTGTTGGTGAACCCCGCCGCGGCCAGCCACTCACGCTGCACGGTGTCGTCGGCGAACGGGCTGGCATCGAGGTGGGACTCGGCGATGCCGCGCAGCTCGGCCATCGATCGGGCCTGGTCCTCCAGCCACGCATAGAGCCCGGCCGCGACCTCGGCGGCCTGGGCGATGGTGCGGTCGACGTAGAGGTAGACGAGCGTGCGGCCAGCGGCGCGGTCGTGGGCGATGGCCCAGGCGCGGATGTCACCGTCAGGGTCGATCGCGACGATCTGCTGACGGGTCCAGGAGGCGGGCCCGGCGATCTCGCCGGTGATGGCGTCGGCGTCGACCTTCCCGGAGCCCTCGAACGGCGTCTTGTCGGCCGCCCGGAGCCTCAGCAGGGCGGGCAGATCGTCGAGGTCAGGGACCTTCGCCGTCCATCCGGCAGGGAGTTCCACGGGCGTCTCGCTATGGTCGCTCACCCGGCCATTCTCCCAAACGTCACCGAACGTCGACCCACTGGTCCGTGCCCGGGACCAGCACGGACGCGCCCGCGGTGAGTTCTGCGACGAGCGCTTCGAGGCGTTTCTCCTCGGCAGGCGGAGCCCCGATCCGCAGGGTCACAGCCGTGCCGTAGGTGGTCCCGAGGACGGTCACCCCGGAGGATCGCAGGTCGGTCTCGAGGCGGCCGGCGGCGTCGTACGGGGCCTCGATCTCATACTCCCGAACGAGCTCCCGCCGCAGCGTGCCGACCTCGTCGAGCGCGGTGCGGACGGCGTCGGAGTAGGCCCGGACGAGGCCACCCGCGCCGAGCAGCGTTCCGCCGAACCAGCGGGTCACCACGGCGACCGTGTCGGAGACGCCGGCGCCGCGGAGCACCTCGAGCATCGGTGCGCCCGCGGTTCCGGCCGGCTCGCCGTCGTCGTTGGAGCGCTCGACCGGTTGCGGCGGCGGGCCGATGACGCTGTGTTGGATCCTCATGGCAGAGCAGGTGTGGCGGGCGTCCCAGTGCTGCTTGCGCAACCGCTCGATCACCGCCCGCGCATCGGCCTCGTGCTCGACCCGGGTGAGCGTGCACAGGAACCGGGACCGCTTCTCCTCGATCTCGGCGGCGCCGTCACGCGCGATCGTCAGGTAGCCCGCCATCTCACCCCCGAAGTTCACCACAGTCCGAGCACGCTGCCACCGATGCGGATGATGAACCCGGCGACGACGACGATGAAGAAGACGCGTACGAACCCGGCTCCCTTCGCCACCGCCGTCCGCGCCCCGAGGTAGCCGCCGATCAGGTTGCACACGCCCATCACCAGGCCGGTCTTCCACAGCACCGCGCCCTGCGGGATGAAGACCACCAGGGCGGCGAGGTTGGTGGCGACGTTGGCCATCTTCGCCTTCGCGCTCGCCTCCAGGAAGGAGTAGCCGAGGAGGCCGACGAGCCCGATCACCAGGAAGCTGCCGGTCCCGGGGCCCAGCGCACCGTCGTAGAAGCCGACGGCGAACCCGACCGCCATCGCGCCGATCAGGTGGCGGTGACCGTCGTACCTCAGCTCCGTCACCTCGCCCAGGGACGGCTTGAAGAGCACCCACGCCCCGACCAGGATCAGCGCTATCAGGACGATGGGCTCGAAGACCGCCTCGGGAAGGTACGACGCCACCCCCGCCCCCAGCGCGGAGCCCGCGAACGCGAGGATCATGAGCGGGATGAAGGTCTTCGGGTCCGGCCCCACCCGCCGGTAGTAGGTCGCCGCACTGATCGAGGTGCCGAAGATCGAGGCCAGCTTGTTGGTCGCCAGGATCTGCACCGGCGCGGCACCGGGGAGGAACAGCAGCAGCGCCGGGAGCTGGATCAGCCCGCCCCCGCCGACCACCGCGTCCACATAGCCGGCGGCCAGGGCCGCGATGGCGAGAAGGGCTAATACGTTCAGCGTCTCCTCGGGCACGAGCGCAGGTTACGCGGCTGGATGCTCACCGAGTTAACTCGGTCGAGGTGCGGTTGCTTCGTGGAACTCCGCGAGGGGAGTGCCAGCTCACCGAGCTACCTCGGTGAACATTCAGCCGGCCCACCAGCCGCGGCCGCCGAACGCGTCCGGATACCCGCCATAGGTGTTCGACGTACGCCGTGCCGTCCTGTCGCCCAGATAGGACCCGACCACGGCAGCGCCGAGGTCGTCCAGCTCGGGCGCGACGACGCGGCCCTCGACGCGACGGGCCATGGAGTCGATGAAGCGGGCCAGACCGGGGTCGTCCCCGAGACGGAAGAAGGTCGTCTGGGCGCCGAGGCGGCGGGAGTTCTCCAGCTCCTCGACGGACCGCGCGATCGTCACCGGGTGCGGCGGGTAGGAGAACCAGACGTCGCCGCCCGGCTCCAGGTGGGCGGTGGGCTCGCCGTCGGTCACGATCAGGAGCACCGGCTGGGCGCCCGGGTGCTTGCGGAAGTGCCGGTTGGCGAGCAGCAGCGCGTGGTGCAGGTTGGTGCCCTTGTCCCAGATCGCGTCGAGGGCGGTCAGCTTCTCGATCTCCATCGTCTGGGCGTAGCGGCCGAACGAGATCAGCTGCAGGTCGTCGTTGCGGAACCGGCTCTTGACCAGGGTGTGCAGGGCCAGCGCGGTGCGCTTCATCGGCACCCAACGGCCATCCATCGCCATCGAGAAGCTGGTGTCGACGAGCAGGGCGACCGCTGCCTGCGTACGTGCCTCCGTCTCCTGCACCTCGATGTCGTCGACGCTCAGCCGCACGCCGGGACCGCGCCGCCCCTCGCCCACCTCGCGGATGACGGCGTTCGTGATCGTGCGAGGTACGTCCCAGGGCTCGGTGTCACCGAAGGCCCAGGGCCGCGAGGAGCCGGAGAGGTCGCCCGCCGCACCCGCACGCTGCAGGTCGCGTTCGCCCTGCCGTCCGGAGAGCCGCTGCGCGACGTCGCGGAGCAGGGCCTTGCCGAGCTGGCGCATCGCCTTCGGCGTGAGCCGGAGGTCGCCGTCGGAGCCGCGCTCGAGCTGGCCGGAGTCGCGCAGCGCCTGCTCGAGCTCCTGCAGGGTGCGCGCGTCGACCGCGGCCTGGTCACCGAGCTGCCGGGACAGGGCGTCGAGGTCGATGTCGTCGAGCCGCGAGCCGGCGTAGGACTGCTGGAGCTGCTCGGAGAGCTGATCGAGCTCGGCGATATCCTGCAGCACCCCGGTGCCGTCGCCGAGACCGAGGCCCTCGCCGCCGCCGAACTCCTCCGAGCCGTACCAGTCCTCGCCGGGCCGCGCGGCCTGCAGGTTGGCGTCGAGCTGTGCCATCTGCTCCATCAGCGCCGGCGACCCGAAAGCCTGCGCCGAGAGCTCCATGAGCTCGCGCCGCTGCTCGGCCGACATCGAGTTGAGCATCCTCTGCGCCGCCGCCGCGCGCTGCGCGAGGGTGTCGAGCAGCTCGTCGATGTTCTGCGGGTTCTCGGGGAAGTGCTGGCCGTGCTCGGCCATGAACTCCTCGAAGTCCTCGGGGGTGTCCTCGCCGCGGTTGTGCTTCTCGAGGAGCTCGTTGAGGTCGCGGAGCATCTCCGCGATCGCCTCGCGGTCCTCGTCCGTGGCGCCTTCGAGGGCCTGCTTCATCCCGGCGAACCGCTGGTCGAGGAGCTCGCGGCCGAGCAGGTCCTTGATCTCCTCGTAGGCCTCGCGGGCCTCGCGTGAGGTCCAGTCGTAGGAGGAGAGCTCGCTGACCGCGGCGGCGGTGTTCGGGGAGAGGCTGTCGATCTGCATCTCCCGGAACGCACGGTCGCCGTCGTCCATGGTGACGTCGCGGGCCAGCTGCTTGCGCTCCTCGAGGACCGCCCTGTCCAGCAGCTCACGCACCTGCTCGAGCGTGCCGTCGAGGTTGTGGCGCTGCAGCAGCTCACGACGCCTCTCGGCCACCTGTCGGGCGAGGTCGTCCAGGCCGCGCTGGTCCTGTCCCCCGCGCCGCAGGAACTCCCGCATCGCCCGCTCGGGCGAGTAGCCGGACATCACGTCCTCGCCGATCGCGTCCAGCGCCTCGGCGATGTCGACCGGCGGAGCGAGCGGGTCACCCCCGGCGTACTTCTTGTAGCGGCTCATCACTGCCCCGCTGGTTGAGCCGGATTCGTAAGGGACGAACGAATCCGTGTCGAAACCAACACAGTAGCTCGATGTGTTGGTCTCGACACGCCTCCGCCTAGCAGCTCCGAGGTCTGAACGAAGTGGCCTTCGACCAGCGGCGGCGTCTGCTCAGCCATAGATCGTCTCTCCGTCGGCCGTGTCCTTGCCGATCTTTCTGGCCAGGAACAGGCCTTCCAGGGCCAGCTCCACCGCGCTGGCGAGCTGGCCGTCGTTCTTGGGGCCGCCGGTGGCCTCGTAGACGCGGTCGCCGATCTGGTCGTAGAGGTCGGACTCGCCCAGAACGGGGAGGCCGGCCAGGAACTCGCCGGCCGCGACCTTGGTGCCGGTGGTGACCATGCGGCCGTCCTCGATGGCGTCGACGAGCAGCGCGAAGTCGAGGCCGCGGAAGGACTTGCGGACGGTCTCGGCGATGGCCGTACGCAGCAGGTGGGTGAGGATCTCGGCCTCGCGGCCCTCCTCACCGGACTCGAACTCGATCTTGCCGGAGAGCACCTCGACGGCCGTCTCCAGGTCGACGAGACGAGCAACCGCATCGGGCTCCCCCGCCACGGTGGCGCGGTGCAGCGCCGCGGCGGCGACCGTCTCGGCGCCGGCGATCGAGAAGCGCGCCGAGACGCCGGAACGCTGATCGACCGCAGAGGATGCACGCAGGTGACGGGTGAAGACGGCGAGGATCTCGAGGAGGTGGTCCGGCACATCGGCGACTAGGGCGGCCTCCTGCCGGATGACCGCCATCTCCGCGGCGAGCTCGCGCGGGTAGTGGGTGCGGATCTCGGCGCCGAAACGGTCCTTGAGCGGCGTGATGATCCGGCCGCGGTTGGTGTAGTCCTCCGGGTTCGCGGAGGCCACCACCAAGAGGTCGAGAGGCAGCCGCAGCACGTAGCCACGGATCTGGATGTCGCGCTCCTCCATCACGTTGAGCATCGCGACCTGGATCCGCTCGGCCAGGTCGGGCAGCTCGTTGATCGCGACGATGCCGCGGTGGGAGCGCGGGATCAGGCCGAAGTGGATCGTCTCCGGGTCGCCCAGCGAGCGCCCCTCGGCGACCTTCATCGGGTCGACGTCGCCGATCAGGTCGGCCACGGACGTGTCGGGGGTGGCCAGCTTCTCCGAGTAGCGCTCGGAGCGGTGCTTCCACGCGACCGGCAACGCGTCACCCTGCTCCGCAGCCGCCCGCTGGGAACCGACCGAGACCGGCTCGTAGGGGTGCTCACCGAGCTCGGAACCCTCGATGACCGGGGTCCACTCGTCGAGCAACCCCACCAACGTACGCAGCAGCCTGGTCTTGCCCTGACCACGCTCGCCGAGCAGGACGACGTCGTGCCCGGCGATCAGCGCACGCTCGAACTGGGGGATGACGGTGTCCTCCAGGCCGTGCAGCCCGGGCCAGGGGTCCTCTCCCGCTGCCAGCTTCGCCAGCAGGTTGTCGCGGATCTCCTCGCGGAGCGACTTGAACACATGGCCGCTCGCGCGAAGCTGGCCGAGGGTGCTGATCGTGGGTGCGGCAGTCACGGACGCAACGCTACGCCGCCGCCCAACCCCTGGGCGGTCTCGGCGTCGGCGTCCCGATCCGCGGATGTCGAGGACCCGACGCTGGCGAGCAGGTCCTCGACCCGCTCGCGGGTCAGCGCGGTGCGGTCGAGCTCCCCCACCTCGTCGAGGATCGCGACGACCTCGTGCAGCGTCACCCGGGCCTGTGCGACCCGGTCGGTCTCGCGCTCGATCACGGCGCGGCGGACGAGGACGTTGGCCTCACCCCACCTGTTGCGCTCCTCGAGGCGGTGGGTCAGCTCCAGCCGCAGGTGGGTCTCGGCCTCGGCGAAGCGCCGCAGTCCGATCAGGGCGTCGACCAGAGTCATCCGCGGCGAGGCGGAGGAGTCGACGTCGACCGGCCCGAAGCCGATCTCTTCCTCGACCAGTCGCGCGGCGTCCTCGTAGCGCTCCATCCGGACGTAGACCTCGGCCAGGCCGATCAGGCTGCCGCGGGCGCGGTCGTCCATCCCGGCCGCATCCGCGACGGCGTACGCCTCCTCGAGGACCGCGACGGCCTCGTCGAGGGAGCCGATCATGCTCAGCGCCTGGCCACAGTTGGACAGCGCCATCTCCAGACCGGCCGCGGTCCCGGCCTCGCGGAACACCTCCGCGGCGCCACGGAACTCCGAGATCGCCCGGGTCAGGTCGCCGACCCGCGCCCGACTGATCCCGACCTGGTTGCGGATGTAGGCCGCATCGACGTGCTGGCCCGCGCGGAGGGCGGCGTCGAGGCCGAGCTCCTGAAGCGGGACGGTCTCGGCGGGCGGGTGCCGCATGGAGAGGCTGAACATCTTGTTGACCAGCTGGTAGGCGGGGCCCAGCAGCCCCGCGCGCACGCCGAGACGTACGGCGCTGCCCATGGTCAGCCACTCCCGGTCGCCCCAGGCGCGGGCCTGCTGCGAGGTGGCGAAGCTCAGCGGCGTCACCCCGTCGACGACAGGGTCGAGACTCATCAGCCGGAAGGACCGGCCGTCGGCCTCGGAAGCCGCGACCAGGGAGTGGGTGTACCAGCTCAGCAACCGCAGCAGCGCCTCACCGGACTCCTCCTCGGAGCCCATCTCCAGGGCGTAGTCGCGGATCAGGTCGTGGAGCACGAAACGCCCGGGGCGGTGCTCACGGACGAGGTTGGCGTCGACCAGCTTGTCGACCAGGCGCCGGGCGGTGGCGATGTCGGCGGCGAAGAGCGCCGCCATGGCGGGCATCCCGATCTCGTGACCCGGGCGCAGGCCGAGCAGGCGGAAGGCACGCCGCGACTCCTCGTCGAGGGAGTCGTAGGACCAGGAGAAGACCGCACGCAGGTCGGAGATGGGGTCGAGCGGCGCCTCCAGCGCCGCCAGCCGGCTGGTCTCGCCGTCGAGCTGGGCGACCAGGTCGGTCAGCGGCAGGTCGGGGTAGCGGCTGCAGCGCTCGGCCGCGACGGCGAGAGCGAGCGGCAGGTGGCCACATCTGTCCGCCAGGGCGCGTACGTCCGCCTCGTCGGCCGTCCGGTCGATGAGGCGCTGCCTGAGGAAGGCCGCCGACTCCGTCGGGGCGAGCGTGTCCAGCGCGAGCCGGCGAGCGCCCTCGCGGGTGGCCAGGCCACGCAGCTGGCTCCGGCTGGTCACCAGCACCAGCGAGTCCCCACCCGGCAGCAGCGGTCGCACCTGGGCGGAGTCGCGAGCGTTGTCGAGCACGAGGAGCATCCGTCGCTGCGCGAGGGTCGTACGCAGCAGGGCCGAGGCCGCATCCACCTCGGCCGGCATCGAGGCGGCGTCGACGCCGAGCCCGATCAGCAGGGTGGTGAGCGCCTGGGCGTGCGAGAGCGGCTCGCCCGGCCCGAAGCCGCGCAGGTCGATGAAGAGCTGACCGTCGGGGAAGTGCTCGGTCCTTGCCCGGGCCCAGTGCACCGCGAACGCCGTCTTGCCCACCGCCCCGATGCCGTGCACGGCGACCACGCTCGGCCAGCCGGCGTCGTGGGAGATGGTCACCGCGTCGAGCAGCCGGAGCTCGGCCTCACGACCGGAGAAGCTGGGGATGTCGGCCGGCAGCTGTCTCGGGACCAGGTCCTCCTCCGAGACGCGCTGCGCGGGCACGGTCGGCTGGCCCCGGGAGGCCTCCGCGGCCGGCGAGGAGCCGGCCAGCAGCCGGGTGAACGTCGCGCGCAGCTCCGCGCCAGGGTCGGCGCCGAGCTCGTCGGCCAGCCGCGCCCGGACCTCTTCATAGGCCTCCAGCGCCTCGGCGGTGCGGCCGGCGGCGTCCAGCGCGTCCAGAAGCACCACCCACAGGGACTCCCGCAACGGATGGTCGCCCACCACCCGGCGCACGTCGGCGACCGCCTTCGCGGCCCGGCCCGCGGCGATGTCGAGCTCGGCGCGATGCTCCAGCGCGGCGAGGTAGCGGTCGACCAGCCACGGGCGGGTCCGCTCGGCCAGCGAGTCCCCGGACGGTTCGTCGAACGGCTCGGCGCGCCACAGCGCGATGGCCTCCTCGAGCCGGTCGTAGGCCTCCGGCCCCTCGGCCGCGTCGAGCAGGTCGATGAAGGTGAGCGCGTCCACCGAGGAGCGCGGCAGGTCGAGGATGTAACCGCCGGCGGCGCGACGTACGACCTCCTTGCCGAGCACGCGACGCAGCCGCCCGATATAGGTGTGGAGGCTGCCGCGTGGGTTGTCGGGGAGCTCCTCGCCCCAGATCCGGTCGGCGAGCAGGTCGGCGGAGACGGGCGTGCCGGCCTCCAGGGCCAGCAACGACAGCAACGTACGCGGGCGTCGCCCCGGGACCTCCACGGTCTCCCCCGCACGCGTGACGATCAGGGGGCCCAGCAGACAGATGTTCACATCCGTCACCGATGCACCCCCGCCGTCCCGAGCCGTACGCGCCTGAGAGCCACCCCCACACCATAGACGGGGCGCTCCGGGCCTACGAGGAGAATGCGTCCTTTCCGGTACACAATGGGCGCATGTCCCCCTTCGGCCGCACCGCCACCGATTCGCCCCTCGCTCAGGAGTGCCCGTGCGGCAGCGGGCGACGCTATGCCCTGTGCTGCCACCGGCTGCACCGCGGCGGCGCTCTGGCCGAGACCCCGGAGGAGCTGATGCGCAGCCGCTACGCGGCGTACGCCCTCGGGGACTGGGACTACATCTTCCGCACCTGGCACCCGGGAACCCGCCCCGACGACTTGGGCGTGGCCGCCCCCGACTCGCGGCTGACGTGGACGGGGCTGGAGATCGAGGGCTCCGGGCTCGACGACGACACCCACGGCTGGGTCGCGTTCCGGGCGTCCTACCAGGCACCGTCGGGCGACGGGGTGCTCGCCGAGCACAGCCGGTTCGAGGTCCGTGCCGGACGATGGTTCTATGTCGACGGCGAGATCGCGAGTCAATGACCAAACGCAAGCATTCGCGTGAGTTTGAGGCAGACAGTGGAGAAACTGTTGCCGATATGTGGACGCGACAGGGTCTCGCACGACAGACTCTGACAAGTGACCACTGACGCGACCGAGGACCTGACCGGTCTCGAGCCATCGGCGCGCTCGCTCTTGGACGCGGTCATCGCGATGTCGAGCGAGCTCGATCTGAGCGCCATGCTCGAGAGAATCACCCGCTCCGCCTGCGAGCTGACCGGGGCCAGCTATGGCGCCCTGGGCGTGCTCGGCCTCGACGGTGACCTGCAGGACCTGATCACCTACGGCCACCAGCAGGAGCCGACGCTGCAGGTCGTGGGCAGGAGCCGCGGCCGCCGGGCCCGCGTCGATGTCGACGTCGATGTGGATGTGGACGTCGACGAGGACGCCGAGCCGGCATCTACGACCCGGCCCCGGGGAATCACCGCCCCCGAGGCGCTCCGGATGCTCACACCGCGTACGCCTGACGGCGGCAGCCACGCGCTGCGTACGGGCGACCCCGGCAAGCGCAAGTTCATCGAGGTGCCGCTACGCATCGACGAGCGCGACTTCGGCCACCTGCTCCTGTCCGAGAAGGTCGGCGGTGCCGACTTCACCAGCCACGACGAGCAGCTCGTCGTCGCCCTGGCCCGTGCCGCCGGCGCTCAGATCGACAAGGTGCGCGAGCTCGAGCTCAGCGAGCAGCGCCGCAAGTGGCTCGAGGCGAGCGCCGCGCTCAGCCGCGCCCTGACCCCGCCGCTGGACCACCTGGTCGCGCTCGAGCGGATGTGCGAGACCGCGCTGCCCCTGATGCGCGCAATCGGCGTCGGTGCCGGCACCCGGATCGAGCATGGCCTCGTCTCCGGCGTCGCTGCCGCGCCCGGCCAGGAGGAACGGGTCCGGGCCGTGACCGAGAAGGTCCCGCTCCTGATCGACCGTCGCATCGTCGAGCCACTCGACCTCGAGGTCGACGGGCTCTACGTCGTGGTCGCCCCGGTGCGCTCCTCGCTCGCCGGCCGCGGCGCGCTGCTCGCGATCTACGACAACGCCGGCGCCGCCCACGACGAGCACGAGCGCGAGCTCTTCTTCGGCTTCGCAGGCCAGGCCGCCCTCGCCCTGGACCGCCTCCGTGCGGTCGAGGACCGCGCCGATCTCGCGGTCATCACCGACCGTGACCGGATCGCCCGCGACCTGCACGACGTGGTCATCCAGCGTCTCTTCGCGATCGGGCTCCAGCTCGAGACACTGGGCCGCAACCCGCAGCGGGTCGAGGATCTGCCCAAGCGGCTCTCGGAGCAGGTCGACGCGTTGGACCAGACCATCAAGGACGTACGCGGCTCCATCTTCGACCTCAGCAACCACGATGCCTCCTCGCTGCGCGCGCAGGTGCGCGAGGTCGTGCGCGAGTACGCGGGCGTCATGGACTTCACCCCGGAGATCAAGATCACCGGTCCGGTCGACACCGCGGTGCCCGACTCGGTCCGCAACCACCTGCTGCCGGTCCTGCGCGAGGCCGTCTCCAACCTCGCCCGGCACGCCCAGGCCCACAGCGCCCAGATCGAGCTGACCCTTCAGGACGACGAGATCAAGCTGGTCGTACGCGACGACGGCGGCGGTGTCCCCGAAGAGGCCGAGGAGAGCGGGCTGAAGAACGCCCGCTGTCGCGCGGTCCAGCTCGGCGGTCAGCTCGAGATCGGCCCCCGCTCCCCCAGCGGCACCGAGCTCGTCTGGCAGGTGCCGATCACCGCTGGGGTCTGAAGCTGCTTCTCACTGACCCTTGCGGGGGTGGAGGAGCTCCTTGGCCATCAGCGCCGCCTGGGTGCGCCGCTGCACACCGAGCTTGGCCAGGATGCTGGAGACGTAGTTCTTGACCGTCTTCTCGGCCAGGAACATCCGGCCGGCGATCTCGCGGTTGGTCAGGCCCTCGCCGATGAGCGCGAGCAGGCGCTTCTCCTGGGGCGTGAGCGCCTGCATCTGCGGCGACTCGCCGTCGGGGTTGCGCATCTTCTCCATGACCTTCGCGGTCATCAGCGGGTCGAGCAGCGAGCCGCCGCCGGAGACGGTACGGATCGCCTCGACCAGGTCGTTGCCGCGGATGTCCTTGAGGACGTACCCCTTGGCTCCGGCCATGATCGCCGAGAAGAGCGCCTCGTCGTCGTCATAGGAGGTCAGGATGAGCGCGAGCATGTCGGGGTAGGCCGCACGGACCTCACGGCACACCTCGATCCCCGAGCCGTCGGGCAGGCGGGCGTCGAGCACGCAGACGTCCGGCTGGATACGGTCGATGTCCTCGCGTGCCTGGGCGGCGGTGCCACCCTGGCCGACGACGGCGATGTCGTCATGACTGTCGAGCAGCGTCGTCAACCCTTGGCGCACGACCTCATGGTCGTCGAGCAGGTAGACCCGGATCGTCCTCGTCTCGGTCAACACCGTCTCACTTCCCCCATTCGTTGAAGGGAGACCACGGTATCGGTCAGCCCCAGTCCGGTCGATGTGTGAGTCATCCACAGTACAGTTTTCGTGCCGCCAAGCGGACCAGGCTTCGCACCGGGTTCCGCGCCGGGCTGTGCTCCTGGCTCTGCGCCGCCGGTCGAGCCATCCTCCCGCGCGAGCACCTCACGCGCCAGCGACGCGGCGGTCGCGGTGTCCAGATGAGCCAAAGGTTCATCCAGAACCAGGACCTTGTGCCCCGCCAGCAGCGACCTCGCCACCGCCAGCCTGGCCCGTTCGCCCCCGGAGACCTCCGCGCCGCCGTCGCCGAGCCTGGTCCGCATTCCGGCGGGGAGGGCGTCGAGCCAGTCGCCGAGGTGGGCGCGCCGGATCGCCTGCTCCACCTCGTCGTCGGTGGCTCCGGGGCGCGCGAGACGGACGTTCTCGACGAGGCTGGAGGCGAAGACGTGCGGGTCGTCGTCGACGAGACCCACGATCCGGCGTACGTCCTGTGGGTCCAGGTCCCGCGTCGACCGGCCGCCGAGCGTGATCGTGCCGGTGTCCTGATCGAGGAAGCGCAGCAGCAGCGCGGCCAGGGTGCTCTTCCCGGAGCCGGAGGGTCCGACGATGCCGATCCGCGCGCCGGGCTCGACGTGCAGGTCGGGGATCTCGACGCTCGGGCCGCCGCCGGGGCGAGCGGTGACGCCGGTGATCGTGATCGTGGTGTCGTCGCTGGGCTGCTCCGGGTGCTCCGGGGGCGCGACCGCGGGGCGGCGGCCGGTGAGATCGTCGAGACGGCGCTGGGCGGCCCGGGTGCGGGCCCGAGCAGCGCCTGCGTCGGCGAGAGTCGCCGCCGGCTCGGCCAGCGCCAGCGGGACCAGGGTGAGGAGCGCGAGCATCGGGCCGCTGCCGACGGTGGTGTAGGCGGCGGTCGCGGCAACCGCCGCGCCGGCGGTGATCAGCACGACGGCCTTGGCCACGGACGAGGCGGCCGCGGCGGTCGTGGTCGCTCTCGTGGCGGTGCGGGCCAGACCGTCGAGGGCATCCAGGACCGGCTCGGCCGCCTGCCACATCCGGCGCTCGATCGCCGTCTGGGTCGCCTCGACCACCTGCTCGGACACCTTCGCGCGCGCCGTGACCGAGATGCGCTCGGCGCGTGCTGCCCCGGCGTACGCGATCCCGAAGGCGGCGGCCGCCGCCAGCACCGTGGCCGCGGTGAAGGCGGCGCCGACCGGGTCGATGAGCGCGGTCGCCAGGACCGCGAGGGCAGCCACGACGGCGTACTCCCGGATCGGCAGCCGCACCCGCAGCTCCTCGTCGAGCACCGCGTCGACGTCGTCGACGACGTTGGCCAGCACGTCTCCCCTTCTGCCCGGGAGCGCGCCCGGCACCAGCGGCACCAGCGCGTCGTAGATCTCCACCCGCCGCCTGGCCAGCAGCCTCAGCGCACTGTCGTGCGACCACAACCGCTCCAGGTAACGCAGCACCGGCCGCGCGATCCCGAACGTACGCACCCCCACCATCGCCGCCACCAGCGTCATGATCACCGGGTGGTACGACGCCTTGATGATCAGCCATCCCGCCAACGCCGTCAGCGCCACCCCCGACGCCCAGCTCAGCCCGCCGACCACCGCCGACCCCCACAACGCCACCCGCGCCGAATCCTCACTTCTGGCAGCCGAATCGGTGGTTGTGGCGGGCGAATCGGTAGTTGCGGGGGACGAAACTCGACTTTCGTCGGTCATTTCTGCCGTCTCGGCGACCGCTTCTACGGTTTCGGCCGCCACTTCTACGGTTTCGGCAGAGAGGGTGAGGACCTGGTCGGCGATGTCGATGAGGGCCGGGCGGTGGGCGACGAGGACGACGGCGCGATCGCGGGCGAGGTCGGTGACGGTGTCGGCGATGATCCGCTCGGTATCGGGATCGAGGTGGGCGGTCGGCTCGTCGAGGAGGACCCAGGGGCGATCGGAGAGTACGACGCGGGCCAGTGCCAGACGGGCTCGCTCACCGGCCGAGAGGGAACGGCCGTCCTCGGCCAGGTCGGCGCCGAGACCACCGGGGAGGTCGGCGATCCGGTCGGCCAGCGCGACCCGCTTCAACACCTGCCACAGGTCGCTCTCGGTCGCCTGCGGCGACCCCAACCGCAGGTTGTCGGCGATCGTCCCGTTGACGAACACCGGACGCTGAGGAAGATAGGCGAACCGCCGCCTCCACTCATCGCCCGCCGCCGGTGTCTGCCCGTCGAGCTCCACGGCACCTTCGTACGTCTCCTGCAGACCGGCGATCGTCGCCAGCAACGTCGACTTCCCGCAACCGCTCGCACCCACGATCGCGGTGATCCCCAGCTCCGGGATCGTCGCCGAGATCGGCGCCAGCGCCGGCCGCTCCCGGTCGGGGTAGGTGATGGAGAGGTCATCGAGATGTAGCTCGGATGGCGACCGTGTTGGTTTCGACACCGGCTCGCTGGCGCCCGCCGGGCTCGACCAACGGTGCGCAGTGAGGTCTGCGGTCGCCTCGAGGGTGGCCGTACCTTCGGCGGCGGCGTGGAACTCGGTGCCGACGCGACGCAGCGGCCAGTAGGCCTCGGGGGCGAGCAGCAGGACCACGAGCGCCGTCTGCAGGTCGACGGAGCCGGCGGCGAGCCGTACCCCGATGATGACCGCCACGAGCGCGACGGAGATGGTGGCGACGAGCTCGAGCACGGCCGAGGAGGCGAACGCGATCTTCAGGGTCTCGAGGGTGCGGCGGCGGTAGCGGTCGGTGATCGTGGCGATCACACGCGACTGGGCGGTCGCCCGGCCGAAGGCGACCAGGGTCGGCAGGCCCTTCATCACGTCGAGGAAGTGGCCGGCCAGCGCCGACATCGCCCGCCACTGGCCGGCCGCCTGGTCCCGCGTGGCCAGGCCGACCAGAACACCGAAGATCGGGATCAGCGGCAGCGTGAGCCCGACGATGAGACCGCTGAGCGGGTCGGTCCAGACGATCACCGCGAGCACCATCACCGGCAGTACGCACGCCAGCACCAGCGCCGGCACGTAGCGCGTCAGATAGGGCTCGGCGGCCGAGACGCCGCGGGTGGCCAGGGCCGACAACGAGCCCGAGCGGCCGGCCCGGCCGCGCAGGATCGCTCCGACCACCCGGCGCCGCAGGTCCGCCCCGACGACGCCGGCTGCCCGCGCCCCGGCCACGTCGGAGACCATCCCGACCACGGCACGCCCGGCGAAGACACCCACGACCGCCAGGGCCCAGCCGCTCACCGACCCGGTGCCGCGGATCGCGGAGATGAGCAGGCCGGTGACGGCGTACGTCTGGGCGATCAGCAGCACCGCCCCCAGCACCCCGGCCGCGACCACCACCGCCAGTGGCCGGCGGGCGACGATCAGCTGGGTGCGAAGGCGTGGGTCGTTCGGACGCATCTCAATGAGCGGCGGGGATGTGATGGATCGAGATCCGCTTGCGGAAGATCCAGTACGTCCAGGCCTGGTAGCCCACCACGATCGGCGTGAACACCGCCGCGACGATGGTCATCAGCTTCAGCGTGTAGGGCGTCGCCGAGGCGTTCGTCGTGGTCAGCGAGTTCGCGACGTCGGTGCTCGAGGGCATCACGTCGGGGAAGAGCCCCACGAAGAGCCCGGCCACGGCCAGCCCGATCGCGAGGAAGGTGCCGGCGAAGGCACGCCCCTCCCGACCGACGTACGCAGCCGCCAGCCCGCCCACCAGCGCCAGCGCGGCCAGGACGAAGACCACCGCGGTCGCCACGTTGCCGGTCAGCACCTGCGTCCAGATCAGGAACACCACGGCGAGCACCGCCGCGACGGCCCCGACCTTGAGCGCCAGCGCGCGAGCCCGGCCGCGGATCTCGCCATCGGTCTTGAGCGCGATGAACAGCGCACCGTGGGTCACGAACAGGGACAGCGTGACGAGCCCGCCGAGCAGGCCGTACGGGTTCAGCAGCGTCAGCACCGTGCCGGTGAACTCGAAGTCGGCGTCGATCGGCACCCCGCGCACGATGTTGGCGAAGGCCACACCCCACAGGAACGCCGGGACGTAGGACCCGAAGATCACCGCGCGGTCCCACCAGCCGGCCCAGGTGACCGAGGGCCGCTGGTGGCGATACTCGAAGGCGACGCCACGCACGATGAGCGCGATCAGGATGAGGAACAGCGGCAGGTAGAAGCCGGAGAACAAGGTGGCGTACCACTCCGGGAAGGCCGCGAACGTCGCGCCACCCGCGGTCAGCAGCCAGACCTCGTTGCCGTCCCAGACCGGGCCGATCGTGTTGATCATGACGCGGCGCTCGCGGTCGTCACGGGCCAGCACGGGGAGCAGCATCCCGACGCCGAAGTCGAAGCCTTCGAGGACGAAGTAGCCGATCCACAGCACGGCGATGAGGCAGAACCAGATTGTCGTGAGTTCCATCGCAGGCTCCTCAGTACGCGAAGTTCATCGGCTCGTCGGCATCCGTGTCGGAGCCGCGCAGGGACGGTGAAGGTGGCTCGACGAACGGGTCCGGCCCCTTCTTCACGTACTTGATGAGCAGCCCGACCTCGACCACCGCGAGCACGGCGTAGAGCAGCGTGAACCCGATCAGCGACATCCACACCTCCCAGGGTTCGACCCCGGGCGAGACCCCGTTGGCCGTGGTCAGCACCCCGAAGACCACCCACGGTTGGCGCCCCATCTCGGTGAAGATCCAGCCCATCGAGTTGCCCAGCAGCACCATCACCGGCGCCGAGATCGCCAGGGCCGGCAGGAAGCGCCCGACCAGCCCCGAAGGCGTACGTCCCCGGCGGGTCAGCCAGAGCACCGCCAGCCCGACGAGACTGCCGACGACGCCCAGGCCCATCATCCAGCGGAAGGTCCAATAGGTGACCGGGATGTTGGGGGTGTAGTCGCCGGGCGAGTAGTAGGTCGCGCCTGGCGTCGACCCGTAGGTCTCCCGGTACTTCTCCTGCAGGTCGTAGATGCCCTCGACCTTGCCGTCGAAGGTGCCGGTGCCGAGGAAGGAGAGCACGCAGGGCACCTCGAGGGCCCACTTCTCGTGCTTCCCGTCGCGGGTGCCGATGGTCAGGATCGAGAACGGCGCGCACGAGTCCGAGGTCTCCCACAGCGCCTCGGCGGCCGCCATCTTCATCGGCTGCACCTCGGTCATGATCTTGCCCTGGATGTCACCCGAGACCGCGACACCGATGCCGGAGAAGACCATGATCCAGGCCGCCAGCACCATCCCGCGCCGGTGCATCGGGCGGTCGGCGTTGTTCTCACCGGGCCGGCGCAGGTAGAGCCAGCCCAGGATGCCGATCATGAAGGCGGCCGAGGTCAGGTAGGCGGCGAGGATGACGTGCGGGAACGTGCCCAGCTGCACCTTGTTGAACATCACCGCCCAGAAGTCGGTGAGCTCGGCGCGGCCGGTGACCTCGTTGAACTTGTAGCCCACCGGGTGCTGCATCCAGGAGTTGGCCGCCAGGATGAACCATGACGACGCCAGGGTGCCGAGGTGGACGATCCACATGCATGCGTTGTGCAGCGCCCGCGGCAGCTTGTCCCAGCCGAAGATCCAGAGTCCGAGGAAGGTCGACTCCAGGAAGAAGGCCAGCAGCGCCTCGATCGCCAGCGGCGCCCCGAAGACGTCCCCCACGAAGCGGGAGTAGTCCGACCAGGTCATCCCGAACTGGAACTCCTGCACGATCCCGGTGACCACACCGAGCGCGAAGTTGATCAGGAAGAGCTTCGCGAAGAACTTCGTCAGCCGAAGCCACTCAGGGTTCTTCGTACGCAGCCAGATCGTCTCCAGCACGGCGACGAGCATGGTGAGTCCCACCGTGAGCGGGACGAACAGGAAGTGGTAGACGGTCACGATGCCGAACTGCCACCTGGCTAACTCCAGGACGCTGTCCACGTCAGTCACTATGTCACTGGTGCCCCACGCACCTCAGCACCCCCTCCGGAGCGGGTACGTTTCTTGTGAGCCACCGCACCCCGACCTGTTGCGGGCACAAAGAAACCGGCCGCCCTGGGCTCGAGGTCACGACCGCGGGGGGATGATCGCGACCTCGAGTCCGGGACGGCCGGGCTCTTCAGGTCCTGGTGCCACCAGGACCGCATGCAGATGGGGGAGCTGATGCGGCAACCTGGTGTCACTCAGTGGTTCAGGCCGAGGAGAACCTCAGCCCGTGAGATCACTATCTCACCATCTGCGCCCAGACGTTGCGGTCTCGGACGGACTGTTTACGTACTGTAAACAGGTAACCTGCTTATCAGTAGACCTAATACGCGGGCGATACAGCGTCCCCACAGAAAATCCGGTATGCATTTGGATGTACCTTGAGGTGGGGTGAGCATGTCGGATCGCGAAGGTGTCCTCGCGAGAGTCGTCGACGAAGTCATCGACTACGTCGGCGCGGGCCTGAGCGTCCATGTCGTGGGTCCCCGCGGATCCGGCCGCAGCGAGCTCTGCTCCCTGGTCGCCGGCCGGCTCGAGGACGAGGGCAGGTCCGTGCTCCAGCTCAGCGGCCACCGCGCCTGGCAGAACGAGCCGTTCGCCGCGCTGACCGCCGCCGGCATCGGCAGCGCGACGCCCACCGGTCCTCGTCGCACCGTCGGCGAGATGACCACGGCGCTGAGCAAGCAGCTCGGCAACGGCACCGTCCTGGTGGTCGACGACGCCGACGCGCTCGACACCTACTCGGTCGGAGCGCTGCGCAACATCCACCGCCAACGACGCCTCCTGGCCGTGACCAGCAGCCGCCACCAGCACCCCGTCGCCGAGAACACACTGATGCTCGGCATCGCTCCGTCGGTCCAGGTGCGCTCCCCCGCGCTCGAGGTCGACGAGGTGCACGAGGTGTGCCGCAAGATCCTCGGCGGCCCGGTCGAGGCAGGGTCCCTGGCCCGGATCGCGATGGCGACCGGCGGCCTGCTCGGCCTGGTCCGGGCCATCGCCACCGTCGGGCCCCGGGCGGGGGTGCTGGAGCAGCTCGACGGACTGTGGCGGCTGCCGCGGCGTACGGGCTGGGCCCCTGAGCTTGCCTCGGCCGTCGAGCCCCTGGTCGCCGGGCTCGACCAGCCCGCCTGGGACGGCGCGACCGCACTCGCGGTGACGGGTCCGGTGCCGCTGGACGAGGCCGAGAAGATGCTCGAGCGCACCGTGCTCGACGCGCTCTTCGCCCATGGCCTGGCTCGGCACAGCGAGGACGGCCCGGGCAGCGGCGTCGTGGGCCTCTACCCGCCGCTCATCGGCGACTACCTGATCACCGAGGGCTCGGCGTTCGGCCTGGTGATCGCCCGCAACCACCTCGCCGCCGAACAACCGCTCCTCGACTACGCCAACCACCGGCCCCGCGGCGCCGATGCCGCCCTGCTCCACCAGCGCTCGCTGCGGCAGACGGCCGACGAGGTCTCCCGGGCGCGCCGCTCCTGGACCGAGATGCCCTCGGCCGAGACGGCGCTGCCGCTGCTGGTCGCGCTCCGCAACACGGCGGCGCCTCGCGACCAGATCGAGGAGGTCGAGCGGCGTACGCCGTTGACCGACGCCCAGGAGTCGGCCTGGATGCTGGCCTGGTTCGCCACCTGGAAGGCGGTCGAGCTGGGCGACCTCGACGCCGCCAAGGCCGTGCTCGACGACGGGCTGAGGCGGCTGCCCACCTTCGCCGCGACGCTCGAGGCCTCCCGCGCCCATCTGCAGTTCCAGACGGAGTACGTCCCGGAGGTGCCCACGGTCGAGCCCGACCCCCGCGACACGGTCGGCCCCGAGATGCTCGGGGTCGTCGCCGCCGAACGCCTCCTCGCCTCCGGGATGGTCGAGCAGGCGCGCAACCTGCTGGAGAGCCAGCACCCACAGAACCCGCAACCCGCCGGGCTGCACGCCTTCCTCATCGGGCTCGCCGACATGCTCGGCGGCGACCTGGAACGCGGCATCGACTTCGCCCGCGAACAGCTCGAGGCGGCCACCCAGAGCTCGAGCGCGATGCTCATCCAGGCCCACGCGTACCTCTGCGTGCTCGGTCTGAGCATCGCCGGCCGGCTGACCGAGGCGAGCCAGGCTGCGTTCCAGAGCCTCTCCTCCTCGAGCGTCGCGGCCTACCGCGACGTCGCCCACACCGGCATCCTCACCCTCGGCGCCGAGATCGCGATGGCGCAGGGCCGTCCGGAGTACGCCCGCAGCCTCGCCTCCCAGATCGGCGGCGCGAAGGTGGCCTTCGGCCCCTGGCCCGGGATGATGGCCAGCATCATGGCACCGGCCAGCGGCCGGATGCCGAGCCTCAAGGAGCTGTGCGAGCTCGTCGGCCAGCGGCTGGACGCCGGCTACGTCACCGGCGGCATCTTCCTCGCCGTCGAAGCGGTCGAGCGCGGCGCCAACGAGAACAAGCACATCACCCGGGCCGCGAGTCTCGCGACAGGCACCGAGAGCCCGCTGCTGCAGGGCATGGGGGCGTACGCGGCGACCACCGCGGCCGGCGACGTCGACGGCCTGCGTGAGGCGATCGTGAAGCTCGCCGATGCGGGTGCCCTGGTGTTCGTGACCAGGGCGGCGATCTCGCTGGCGATCCTCCAGCGCGAGGCCGGTGACCTCGCCGGCGCCGCCGAGACGCTCGACACCGCGTGGGAGCGCTCCGAGATCTCCGGCAGCCGAGCCGGCATGTTCCGGCGCGCGGCCGTCCACATCGGGCTCTCCGGGCGGGAGAGCGAGGTGCTCCGGCTGCTTCCGGAGGGTCCCACCACCGCGTCGCTGGCCGCGGACCTGGAGATGAGCACCCGCACCGTCGAGACCCACCTGCACAACATCAGCCGCAAGACCGGGGTCTCCGGGCGCGAGGACCTCGCCCGGGTGGCCGACACCTGGTTGCGACCGGCGCCGAACGGCGACTACTCAGCCGGGGTCAGGCACTTCACCAGCGGCTCGTAGAGCTCCTTGCTGGCCTTCTGGTCGGCCTCCGAGAGATCCTCCGGGCTGATCTTGGACACGTCCTCGGCCTCGACCAGAAGGCGTACCGCCTCGTCGGAGAGGTCCGAGTCGTAGTAAGTCTTCGCCAGGCACGCCGCCTGCTTCTCGCTCACCTGGTCGCCGCTGCTCTGGGTGATCTGACCTTCGATGTCCGCGACGCTGGGCCGATCGCCACCACTACTGCTGCCGTCGCCACCTCCGCAAGCGGTCAGCGAGAACAGCGTGCTCAGAAGGGCCGCGGCGATGGCGGACCGGCGATGCCGACTGCCTCGGACTCCGCTTCGGCGCGTGTGGGGTTGCGCGATCATGACCACGCATCATGGCGTACGCCACCCTCCCCCGCTACGGGAGGGTGGCGGTGACCTCAGGAGCTGGTGAGGAAGAAGAGCAGGTCCTGGCGAGTGAGGACACCGACGGGCTTGCCGTCCTCGTGCACCAGCAGCGCGTCGGAGGAGCCCAGGGTGTGGGCCGCGTCGTGCGCGTCGGCGCCGGAGCCGATCGAGGGCAACGGCGGGGACATGTGCTCCTCGACGGAGTCGGTGAGCTTGGCCTTGCCCGTGAACAGCGCCTCCAGCAGGGTCCGCTCCGAGACCGAGCCCGCGACCTCGGCGGCCACGATCGGCGGCTCGGCACGCACGACGGGCATCTGCGAGACGCCGTACTCCTGCAGGATGTGGACCGCCTCGGCGATCGTCTCGCCGGGGTGGGTGTGGACCAGGTCGGGCAGCCGGCCGGACTTGCCACGCAGCACGTCGCCGACGGTCTGCTTGCCCGCCTCGCCGGTCGCGAAGCCGTACTGCGCCAGCCAGTCGTCGTTGAACACCTTCGTCAGGTAGCCGCGCCCTGAGTCGGGAAGCAGCACGACGATCACGGCGTTCTCGCCCTCCGGCGTGCCGGCCAGCTCGGCGGCGAGCTGCTTGGCGGCGTACGCCGCCATGCCGGCGCTGCCGCCGACCAGCATCTGCTCCTCGCGGGCGAGCCTGCGGGTGTAGGCGAAGGAGTCGGCGTCGGAGACCTCGATGATCCGGTCGGCGACGTCGCGGTCGTACGTCTCCGGCCAGAAGTCCTCACCGACGCCCTCGACCAGGTAGGGCCGCCCGGTGCCGCCGGAGTAGACGCTCCCGGCGGGATCGGCGCCGATCACCTGCACCTCAGGGTTCTGCTCCTTGAGGTAGCGGCCGATCCCGGAGATCGTGCCGCCGGTGCCGACACCGGCCACGAAGTGGGTGATCTTCCCCTCGGTCTGGCGCCAGATCTCGGGGCCGGTCTCCTCGTAGTGGGAGCGGGGGTTGTTGGGGTTGGCGTACTGGTTCGGCTTCCAGGCCCCGGGCTGCGAGGCGAGCCGGTCGCTGACGTTGTAGTAGGAGTCGGGGTGCTCCGGCGGCACGGCCGTGGGCGCGACGACGACCTCGGCGCCGTAGGCCTTCAGCACGTTGCGCTTGTCCTCGCTGACCTTGTCGGGGCAGACGAAGATGCACTTGTAGCCCTTCTGCTGGGCCACCATCGCCAGGCCGACACCGGTGTTGCCGGATGTGGGCTCGACGATCGTACCGCCGGGCTTGAGCTCGCCCGACGCCTCGGCTGCCTCGATCATCCTGGTGGCGATGCGGTCCTTCACGGATCCGCCCGGGTTGAGGTATTCCACCTTGGCCAGAACCAGGGGTCCCTGGCCGGGCTCAGAGGCCCCGGCGCCGTCCAGCGCACGCCCCAGCCGCACGAGCGGAGTGTTGCCAATAAGGTCGAGAAGCGAGTCCACGTACTCCATGGCCACAGCGTATGTCCACTAGGTGAGATCCCCTATATCCCGATACTGAGTGCCCGGTATGAGGGCAAAGACTTTAGAGTGGTCCCCGTGGCGAAGAAGAGTCTGGCACGCAAGACCGCGTACGCCGGCGGGGGTGTTCTGGCCGCGACGGCCGCGTTCGCCGGAGTCCTCGTCGCGGAAGCGGCCCTCGCCGTGCGGGCGACCCATCAGGTCAAGATGCCGGTCGCACCCTCCCCGACCGGGTGGTACGGAGCACGTCACCCCGGTCGACCGATCAACATCGCCCTGCTCGGGGACTCGAGCGCGGCGGGCTACGGGATGACCGAGGTCGAGGACACGCCCGGTGCCGTCCTCGCCTCCGGTGTCTCCGAGAAGGCACGCCGGCCGGTGCGCCTGCACGACCTCTCCGAGATCGGCGCGAAGTCCTCCGACCTGCACCCGCAGGTCGAGAAGGCGATCGCCGCCGACGCCGACATCGCGGTCATCCTGGTCGGCTCCAACGACGTGATCCGCCGGGTGCGTCCCCGGGTCGCGGTGAGCCACCTCGCCCAGGCCGTCATCCGGCTCCAGGACGCGGGGGTGCGGGTGCTCGTCGGCACCGTCCCCGACCTCAGCACCGCCACCCCGATCCTGCCGCCGCTGCGCTCGATCATGCGGGCCTGGTCGATCCGGATCGCCGCCGGCCAGATGTTCCACGTCGTCCGTGCGGGTGGCCACACGGTGTCGCTGGGTGACGTCCTCGGCCCGGCCTTCAAGGCCACCCCGGCGTTCTGGTTCGGCGCCGACCAGTTCCACCCCTCCGCCGCCGGCTATCACGCCCTCGGCGAGGTGCTGGTGCCGCCGACGCTCTCGGTGCTCGGCCTCGTCGGCGACGAGAACGCCATCCTGGAGACCTACAACGGCAAGCAGGTGATGCCGCTGGCGGCAGCCTCCCTCCGCGCCGTCATCCGGCCAGGAACCGAGATCGACCCGGCCCCGCGCCCCCGTGGCCGCGTCGGCCGCAACTGGGCCCGTGCCCGGTCCTTCGAGAACGAGCAGCGCGAGCCTCGCCGCGGCGAGCGCCCCGCCGAGACTCCCCCGGTCGCCGAGTCGCAACCCGCCCGCTAGCCCGCTGGTCGAGCCCGTCCCGCGCTGGTCGAGCCCGGCGAGCGCCAGCGAGCCGGTGTCGAGACCAACACGGTCCCCTCCGCGCTCGATAGGACCGTGTTGGTCTCGACACGCCTCCGCCTAGCGGCTCCGGCGGCTCGACCCGCGAAAACGAGGACCGCCCCCCGCCATGGCGGC